>NZ_UETR01000015.1:0-89923 GCF_900491745.1 Candidatus Amarolinea aalborgensis
ACAGGCTCACCGCACGGTTCGACAGGCTCACCGCACGGGGCCTGAGCTTGTCGAAGGCCGCTGCCACCACGGCCAAGCCCAACCCGCGTGGCTTACGCGGCTGAAATACGCCCGTTACAAGATGCCAGCCCCTCCGGGGCCGTCAGGCCCGCCAGGGCCTTCCACCTCGTAGCCCGATCCGTTCACGGTCGGGCGGCGTTGTTGGTGCGCACGCTATCGGGCCAGCAACCCCGCCGGAGGCCAAAGGCCATCCGGCTACAAGGTGCAAGCCCCTCTGGGGCTACGCCCCGAAATTGAAATGCACCCGTTTTTGGGCCGGGGATTCCAGGCGCAGCACACATTCAACCACTCGGCACCCATGCCATGGTGCGTGAACACGAAGAAACGGCAAGGCCAGGCGCAGCTTGGCAGCATCTTTGGATTCTTTGTGATCTTTGTGGTCGAGAGCCTGACCGCATTGGGAGCTGCTGGTTTTGGGCTGTGAGCAAGATGACAAGCAGCCGGGAATCGGTTATACTGACTTTGGGCATGGTTCTTTCTGTGAGAATGCTGCTCTCGTTTTAACCCGATAACAGGCCGCGGATGAACACGGATCGCTGTGGATGGCTTGTTTTCATCTATTGTTGTGCGCCCCCGCGCATGGCCGACCGACTAAGAAATCTGCGAGGTCATCTCATGTCTTCAAAGCTACAGAGGGTCTGCTGGTTGTTGGTTGTTACTCTATTGGCTGTTGGCCCGCGCGCAGGGCTGGCAGCTTCTGCTTCCCCCCGGCAAGTCTTGGTGCGAATCTGGCTGGCGGCGCCGGAGGCTGACACGGCGCCGTTGGCGCACGCGCCCTTGACCCCGCTGACGCGTGAACCCCTGCCGCAGCCGTACATCCTGGCCCGCGCCGATGACGCCGGACTCGCCTGGCTGTCCGTGCACGGTTTCGCGGCCGAAATCCTGGACCCCGACGCCGGCGCCGCGCGTTATATGATGGTGGATATGACCGGGCCGGCCGCGCACGATGAGCTGTTTGCCAGCGGCCGCCTGCTGTACGCGGATGAAAGTCGCGCCTTGTGGCGGCTGGCGGCCAGCGCGGAGGTCCACGTCAGTCACCACGCCTGGCCGCTGGACACGCCGATCCGTCTGCTGCCGCGCGCGGGTGCGCCGCCGCCCGCGGCCGTGACGCCGCTGCCCCTGGTGCAGGAGATGATAGACCAGGTCAATCTGCCGCGGCTGTTGACCACCGCCAACGAGTTGAGCGGGCAGACGTCGGCCCTTATTAACGGCCAGCCGTATACCATCACCTCGCGCAACTCGCTCAGCGGCGCACCGGTGACGCAGGCAGTCGCTTACATGGTTGAGCGTATGCAGCGCTTGGGCCTGACCGTCACCACCCACACCTGGAACGCGTCGCGGCCGCCCAACGTGATCGCCGAAAAGCCGGGCCTGAACCTGGGCGCGGGCATTTACATCCTCTGCGCGCACCTGGACGACATGCCGAGCAGCGGCCTCGCGCCCGGCGCGGACGACAACGGCAGCGGCTCCATTGCCGTGCTGCACGCCGCGGAGATTCTCGCGCCCTACCACTTCGACGCCACGGTGCGTTTTGTCCTGTTCACCGGCGAGGAGCAGGGGCTGTATGGCAGCGCCGCGTATGCCCAACTGGTGCAGAACCAGGATGTGCGCGGGGTGTTGAACATGGACATGATTGCCTGGGACAGTACGGGTGGTCCGAATATGGACTTACATGCCAACAGCAGTATTGCTGGCAGCATGGCGTTGGCGCAGGTCTTCGCGGATGTTGTGAGCGCCTACGGCATCAACCTGACACCGGCGATCTACAGCAACGGCTCGAGCGCCAGCGACCACGCGTCGTTTTGGAACGTGGGCATTCCCGCGTTCCTGGTGATCGAGAATTACCGCTCCGATCCCCCGGTCGCCGCCGACTTCAACGCCTACTATCACACGTCGAATGACCGCACGGCGTACTACAACCAGACCTTTTTGACCGACATGACCAAGGCCTCGCTGGGGACCTTCGCGCATATGGCCGGGGTGCGCGCCGACTGCTACTGGGCCGATCTGAACTGTGATTCGATGGTGACAACCCTCGACATCACAACGATTGCGGGGCATTGGCGGGCGAGCCAGGGCCAATGGAACTACAGTCGCGCCTATGACATGGACAACGACGGGGAAATCACCGTCGCCGACATCCAGCGGGTGTCTGCGGCCTGGGGCTGGATTGGGCCTGGCTAAGCGAGCGCGGTTTGGCGACCCGCTGGGCGTGAAGCGGTCTGCGGCTCTCCGCGCAGGCGCTTCACGCCACCCACAACGGCACGAGCGCGAACTGGTCCACATCCACCAGGCCGAGATCGGTCAGCTTGAGGTGTGGAATCACTTCCAGGGCCGAAAAGCTCATCGCCATGAACGGATCGTGCATGGCAGCGCCCAGCGCGTGCGCGGCGCTCAGCAAATCGTCGTAGCCGCTGCGCACCGCCTCGATGGGCTGATCGGACATCAGGCCGGCCACGGGGAGCGGCAGCTGCGCCAGGGCCTGGTCGCCTTCCGCGACCACCAGACCGCCGCGCATCGCACCGACGGCGCGCGCGGCCGTCATCATGCTGCGGTCGTCCGCGCCGATCACGACCAGGTTGTGGTGATCGTGCGCGACCGTGCCGGCCAGCGCGCCGCGAGTCAAGCCGAAGCGTTTGATGAAGCCTTTGCCCACATGCCCACTGTTCTGATGCCGCTCCACGACCGCCATTTTGAGCAGATCGCGCGCCGGATCCGCCACAGCCAGCCCATCGCGCAGCGTGGGCGCTTCGATCAGATGCTCGGTGATGAGTTGATCCTCGATCGCGCCGATGACGCGCACCGCGCGGCCGGCGGCCGGAATGGCAAAGTCCAGGCTGTCCCAATCCACATTCATAGAGCTGCGCACGCGCGGCTGGCGCTGCCTGGCGCTGCCCGGCCACGGCAGCAAGCGCCCATCTTCGGCCACCACCTGTCCGGCGCGGTAGACGCGCTTGACCCTGAAATCGGCCAATGACTCAAAGACAATCAGGTCCGCCACACGCCCTGGCGCCACCGCGCCGCGATCCCGCAGCCCAAACCATTCGCTGGGGTTGAGGGTTGCCATTTGAATCGCGGTGACGGGCGGGATGCCGGCCTGCATGGCCGAGCGCACCATGAAATCAATACCGCCCAGGTCAAGCAGGTCCGCGGGCTGGCGGTCATCCGTACAAAAGCAGATGCGGCGGCTGGTCGCGGGGGTGATGAGCGGCAGGAGGGTGTGCAGATTGTGCGCATTGGTGGCCTCGCGGATGAAGATGACCATGCCGCGACGCAGCTTCTCCATCGCTTCGTCTACTGTGGTGCACTCATGGTCCGAGCCGATGCCCGCGCTGGCGTACGCGTTGAGCTGACGGCCGTGCACGCCGGGCGCGTGTCCATCCAACGGCCGACCGTGAAACGCGGCCAGCTTGGCCAGCACGCCTTCGTCGCCGTTGATCACGCCCGGATAGTTCATGACCTCGGCCAGGCCGAGCACCCAGGGATTGTGACGCAGGTCGGCAATGTCCTCTGCCTCCAGGCGCGCGCCGGTGGTTTCCATGTGGGTGGCTGGCACGCACGATGGAACGTTGACATAAACCGTGAGCGGGCCGTATTTGGCCGTCTCCAGCATATAGCGGATGCCGTCCAGCCCCAGGACGTTGGCGATCTCATGCGGATCGGTGACGACGGTGGTGGTGCCATGCGGCGTCACAGCGCGCGCAAATTGGGGCACGGTGCAGAGCGAACTTTCGATGTGCACGTGGGCGTCCAGCAGACCGGGCGCCACGAACGCGCCGTCCAGGTCGTGCACCTCCCGCGCCGGATAGCCGTCGCCAAAGCCCACGACGTTATCGCCCGCGATCACGATGTCCGTTTCTTCGATCGCGCCGGAGAACACATTGACCAGGCGCGCATGGCGTAAAACCAGGTCGGCCGGGGCTGCGCCACGGGCCGCCGCCAATCGTTCCTGCATGTTCATAGCGTTACTCTCCCCAACACGGTCTCGGCCACGAATTCCACGAATTTCACGAAATGCCTCTGCTGTCTTGGTGGAATTTGTGTCGTTCGCGGCAGGAAAACCGCTGCGCTTTATGCAAGAATTCTACTGCTGCGCTTTTACACCATTATAGCATACACAACAACCAACACCCCAAACCAATCTCCGATCGGGGTGCATTTCAAACTGGGGGCGCGTCGGGCGATTGAGGCTTCGTCGTGAGCTCAGCCGAACGATCGCTGCAACCCCGGCAAAGCCCAACCTTCGTGGGCTGCGCCCCCCAACTGAAACAGCAACCTTTTGGGGGGCCGAAGGCGAACCTGACCGGGCGAAACAGAACCTCTGCGCTCGATCCTCAGGCCATGACCCCAAAACGCGGCATCGTGAGTGATGCCGCTATCCTCGCAGGATTGGTGCCTGTCCCGTAGGGACACCTGACCCTAGATGATCGCACCCATCCGTGTCCGTCCCGTAGGGACGGTTGAACTCCTCTCTCGTAGGATAGCCCTCATTCAATCGTCCCTACGGGACGACGGCGCGGGGGGCGTCATCGGTCTCAAGTCAAGGCGTCCCTACGGGACGATTGCATTTCAATCCTGGCGGGAAGCGATCTGAGCTTACGCCAACGGCTCAGCGATTGCCCCCAAACTGAAATGCACCCCTCCGATCTCCGATCTCCGATCTCCCCTCTTCCTTGTGCGCAGTTTGAGAATCGTTTCACGTATGTTATAATCCTTTTGCCGCACGTGTCCAGTGTCCTATCCCGTCGAGCCTGGCCGGCCCCCATCTCGTGTTTGTCTGCATGCGAAACAACCTGTATGAGGAGGAGAGTGTATGGTTTCCAAACGCCTGTGGGGCTTGATGGCCCTGCTGTTGATTTCAGCCCTGGTGTTGAGCGCCTGTAGCCCGGCCGCCACACCCACCGTGACCACTGAGCAGCCAACGGCCGCCGCGGCCGCGCCGACCAAAGCCGCGGAGCCTGTCGCATTCAAGTTTGGGCTGATCCTGGTTGGCCCCTACAACGATCATGGCTGGAGCGAGGCGCACTACCAGGCTGGCAAGTACGTCGAGTCGAAGATTCCCGGGGCCACGATGGTCTACGTGGACAACGTCAACCCCGGCGCCAAGCCTGGCGTCACCGTGCCACAGCTGGTAGATGACCTGGTGGGTCAGGGCGTCAAGATCGTCTTCACCACCTCGGATGATTTCAAGGATGGTACGCTCGAAGCCGCGATCAAGCACCCAGACCTGCCGATTGTCAATGTCTCCGGCGATCATGCCTGGAAGGATGGCAAGGACTTCAAGGCGCCCAGCAACCTGAGCAACTTCATGGGGCGCATGGAATATGGCAAGATGATTGCTGGCTGCGCGGCCGCTCTGACGACGCAGACGGGCAAGATCGGCTACCTTGGCCCATTGATTAACGACGAGACGCGGCGCCTGGCCGCTTCGGTGTTCCTGGGCGCTCGCTACTGCTGGACTGAGGTCGCCAAGAAGGATGCGAAGGCGCTCAGCTTCAAGGTGACCTGGATCGGCTTCTGGTTCAACATTCCCGGCCAGACGCTGGATCCGACCAAGGTGGCGGATGATTTCTACAACAACGGCTACGATGTTGTGCTGTCCGGCATTGACACCACCGAGGCGCTGGTGGAAGGCGGCAAGATGGCACAGGCCGGCAAGAAGGCCTGGACTGTGCCTTACGATTATAAGGACGCCTGCAAGGAAGCCGAAGACATCTGCCTCGGCGTGCCGTACTTCAACTGGGGCCCGGCCTATATCAAGGCCGTGCAGATGGTGATGGATGGCAAGTGGGCGCAGTATTGGGACTGGAACGCGCCAGACTGGGCCGACATCAACAATCCGGACAGCAGCGCGGTCGGTTTTGTCAAGGGCAAGGGGCTGAGTGCAGACGCCGCGGCGAACGTGGACACGTTCATCAAGGGCCTGGCCGATGGCTCTATTAACTTGTTCAAAGGCCCGCTCAACTTCCAGGACGGGTCGGCCTATCTAAAGGATGGCGAGGTCGCCACCGATCTGCAAGTGTGGTATCTGCCGCAGTTGCTTGAGGGCATGGAAGGTCCGAGCAAGTAAGCTGGTTGTGTCCGTTCTGGCCCGGTGAAAAGCCGGGCCAGAACGGAATTTTTGTTTTCAGCGTTCATGGCTTTGTCCTCCTTTGCTTGCTCTGCCCCCAGATTGGACGCTGCTCTGTGAAAGTTGAACTCCGCAACATCCATAAGCACTTCGGGCCAGTGCGCGCGAACGACGGCATTAACCTGACCATCGAGCCGGGCACCATTCACGGCATCCTGGGCGAAAACGGCGCGGGCAAGAGCACACTCATGAAGGTGCTGACCGGCTTCATCTCCGCGGACGCCGGTGAGATCGTGCTCGACGGCCGCGTGGTGGCCTTGACGTCGCCCGCCGAGGCGGTGCACCTGGGCGTGGGTATGCTGCACCAGGACCCGCTCGATTTCCTGGCGCTGCGCGTGCTCGACAACCTGCTCGTCGGCAGCTCAGGCGGCATTTTGCCTGACCGCGCCCGCGCGCGCCAGGCTCTGCAAGACCTCTGCATCCAATTCGATTTCAAGATTGATCCTGACGCGCAGGTCGCCAGCTTGAGCATCGGCGAACGCCAGCAGTTGGAGATTGCGCGCCTGCTCTGGCTCGGTGTGCGCGTGCTCATCCTGGATGAGCCGACGACGGCCATCTCGGCGCAGCAGAGGGCCAAGCTCTTTACCGCGCTGCGAAAGCTGGCCGCGCAGGGCAAGACCGTCATCTTCGTCTCGCACAAGCTGGAAGAGGTGGAAGACCTGTGCACACAAGTGACGGTGATGGCGCGGGGCAAGGTGACGGGCGAGGCGACCATGCCCTGTCCCACGGAGCGCCTGGTGCAGATGATGTTTGGCCAGGTCATCACCTTCAAAAAGCGTGAGGCTCTGCCGCTGGGCGAACCGATTGTGGCCTTGGACCACCTGACGGTCAGCGATTGGCGTCTGGAGGTCAAAGACCTGTCGCTCAAGCTGCTGGCCGGGCAGGTGATCGGCCTGGCCGGGCTGGAGGGCAGCGGCCAGCGGCTGCTCTTGCAGGCCCTGGGCGGTCTGCTGCGCCCCACGGCCGGGCGCATCCGCATCGGCGGCCAGGACATGACCAACCGCGCCTATCGGGCCTACCTGCAAGCGGGGGTGGCTTACGTGCCGGCCAATCGCCTGGCCGAGGGATTGGTGGCTGGTTTGACCGTGACCGAGCACGTGGCCCTGGCCGAGCGCAAGCAGCCGTTCCTGGTCAACTGGGTGCAGGCCGGCCAGACGGCCGCCGCGCGCATCAAGCAGTTCAACATCAAGGGTGTGCCGGCCAGCCCGGTCGAGGCGCTGTCGGGCGGCAATCAGCAGCGCACGCTGCTCGGCCTGCTGCCGCCCAATCTGCGCTTGCTGCTGATGGAGCAGCCCACGCGCGGCCTGGACATGGAGTCTATCGAGTACATCTGGGGGCTGCTGCAGGAGCGCACGCGCGCGGGCATGGCGATCGTCTTCGCGTCGGCCGACCTGGACGAACTGCTGGACCGCAGCGATCATCTCCTGGTCTTTTTTGGCGGCCGCGTCGCGGGACCGCTCGATTCCCGGCAGACCACGGTGGAGCAGTTGGGTGAGCTGATTGGAGGTAAGGGCTTTGCGTGACACATTTTCGCGGCCGGGAACCAGCCTGGCAGAATGGGCTTTGCGCGCCGGCGGCATGCTGGCGGCCCTGGCGCTCTCCGCCCTGATCCTGCTCGCCATCGGCGCGTCGCCGCTCGATGCCTTTGGCTTGATCATCAACGGCGCGTTTGGCTCCTCCGCGCGCCTGGCCTATGTCCTGACGGCCTGGGCGCCGGTGCTCTTGTGCGCGGCTGGCCTCTTGATCACCTTTGCCGCGGGCCTGTGGAACATCGGCATCGAAGGCCAGGTGGTGCTGGGCGCGATCTTCGCCACCGGCGTGCTCCGCTGGCTGCAGCCCAGCCTGCCGCCGGCCCTGACGCTGATCGGGGCGGCGCTGGGCGCGGCGCTGGGCGGCGCGTTGTGGGCGGTGCTGACGGGCCTGCTCAAGCGCTACGGCAACGTCAATGAGATCTTCGGCGGCCTGGGGCTGAACTTCATCGCGGGCAGCCTCACCGTCTACCTGGTGCTCGGCCCCTGGAAGCGCCCTGGCATCGGCTCCACGAGCGGCACCGAACCGTTCCCGCCGTCGTTGTGGCTGCCGGCCTTTCCCGGCTTCCAGGTCAGCCCGGTGGAAATCCTGCTGGCCCTCGCCGCGATTACCGTCGTCGGCGTTGCGCTGCGCGGCACCTACTTTGGCCTGCGGCTCAAGGCCATCGGCAAGAACGTGCGCGCCGCGTACACCCTGGGCGTCTCCACCGATCGCCACATGCTGCTGGCCTTTGCCATCTGCGGCGCGCTCGCGGGACTGGCCGGCTGGGTGTTGATCGTCGGCACGAGCGCCCGTCACAATCTGTTTCCGCTGATCTCCGGCGGTTATGGCTTCCTGGCGATCCTGGTCGTGCTGCTGGCCAACCTCAGCGCGGCGTGGAGCGTGCCTATCTCGGTCTTTTTTGCCGCCATCGCCATGGGCAGCCTGCAGCTTGCCTTGCAGCGCCAGCTCGACTCCTCCCTCGGCGGGGTCATTCAGGGCCTGCTCGTGCTTTCGGTGCTCATCACGCAGGGGCTGCAAGGCCGGTTCTTGCGCCGCAAACCGTGACGCGAAGCGGCCGGACGGCTTCAACCGCGCAGGCGCAAAGGCCGCCAAGAAATTCGTCAAATTCGGGCCATTCGTGGCAAAGAATCCCTATTTGAGGCAGGCGGGACAGAAAAAACGACCATGGACATCGTGATTCTTTTGGCTTCTGTATTGGCCGCGGCGCCGCCGATTCTCTTCGCCGTGTTGGGCGAGACGATCACCGAAAAGGCGGGCGTCATCAACCTGTCGCTCGACGGCTCGATCCTGCTGTCGGCCATGACCGCGTTCATCGTCGCGACGACCAGCGGCAGCCTGCTGCTCGGCATGATCGCGGCCATGCTCGTCGGCGCGCTCGTCGCCGGGGTGATTGCGGTCATCAGCCTGACCCTGCACCAGCCGCAGGTGGCGACCGGCTTCATCCTGACGCTGCTGACGCGCGACCTGGCCTATGTGCTGGGCAACGCGTACACGCGCGTGCCCGGCCCGCAGGTGCAGCACCTGCCCATCCCCGGCCTGGCCAACCTGCCGGTCATCGGCCGCATCGTCTTCGATCAAGACCCGATGGTCTATCTGAGCCTGCTGGCGATTTTCCTGGTCTGGTTCTACATGAACAAGACGCAGCCCGGCCTCAAGCTGCAGGGGTTGGGTGAACGGCCTGCGGCGGCGTTTGCGCGCGGCGTCAACGTCACCCGCATGCGCTACGTCTACACCCTGGCGGGCGGCGCGTTGGTGGGGCTGGGCGGCGCCACCTTCTCCTTGCTGGTCAAGCCGGGTTGGGCGCGGCCCTACGGCATCGAAGGCACGGGCTGGATTGCGCTGGCGATCGTCATTTTTGGCGGCTGGCGGCCCTTGCGCGCGGCTGTCGGCGCGTACGCCTTCGTCACCCTGCAAACCCTGGCCAACACCCTGCAGAGCGCCATGCCCAACGTGCCCACGCAGCTCTTCCCCACGCTGCCCTTCCCGCTCATGATCCTGACCCTGGTGCTGGTCACCCTGGGCAACGCCGAGTGGCTGCAGCGCAGCCTGGGCCGCCTGCCCGAAGGCCTGCGCCGCGTGCTCGTGCGCAGCCTGCGCGCCCTGCAGACCTCACCCCCGGCCGCGCTGGGGACGGTGTTCGAGCAGGAGTGAGGGGAAGTGCATAGGGCAGAGTGCAAAGCGAGGAATGAGGAATGAGGAATGAGGAATGCTGAACGAGAAAGGGTCTTTGATCTCTGATCTCTGAAGACCGGAGACCGGAGACCGGAGACCGGAGACCGGAGACCGGAGACCGGAGATCATCCGCCTTCCACGCACCCGATCTCTGGTCTCTGATCTCCAATCTCTATTCTTCCACCTCCACCGCCCACGCGAGAATGGCCTGCGCTTCGTCCCAGTCGGGCTGGCGGCGCAGAGCTTCCGTGGCCTAAGTTTGGGCTTCCGCACGCTGCTCGCGCGCCTGGGCCAGCTCTGCGCGGCGCAGGGCCAGGTAGGGCGACGCCGGTTCCTGGGCTTCGGCGATATCGAGCTGCGCAGCCGCTTCGTCCAGCTGCTTGAGCTTGATCAGCTTTTCCGCATAGTTACGACGCAGCCAGGTCTCGTCCGGCGCGGACTCTATGATGGCGGCCGACAGCGCCAACGCCTCCTCCGTGCGGCCCGCTTGCTCGATCACATCCGCCAATGCGGTGCGTGCGGACGCGGCCTGCTCGGTCAACCCGATTTCGGTGTACCGCGCAGCCGCCTGCCCCAGGGCTTCCATCGCGGCCGCGAGATCACCTGCGGCGCGACATGCGGCCGCCAGCGTCTCGTAGTCCAGGGCCGCATTGTAGCTGCTGCCAATCGCGGTATGGCGCTCGACCGCCTGCCGCGCGTACTGCTGCGCCTGCCCGGCGTCTTCCTGCATCAGGGCCAGGCGCGCCATCTCCAGGTAGCTGTTGGCCTCGCCTTGCTGCGCGCCAACGGCTTGATAGAGTGCAAGAGAATTTTCGTATAGCGACTTGGCTTCTGCGTATTGTTTTTCCGCGCGCGACGCATTCCCCATGGCCTGGAGCACGTTGGCCTCGCCCAGCCGGGCGCCCACCTGGCGGTACAGCTCGAGCGCCTGCCCGTACGACGCCAACGCTCCCGCCATTTCTTTACGAAATTGCTGCACGTCGCCGATGGCCTTGAGCACGTTGGCCTCGCCCTGCCGGGAGCCCACCTGGCGGAACAGCTCGAGCGCCTGCCCGTACGACGCCAACGCTCCCGCCCGGTCGTCACGAAATTGCTGCACGTCGCCGATGGCCTTGAGCACGTTGGCCTCGCCCAGCCGGGAGCCCACCTGGCGGAACAGGTCGAGCGCCTGCCCGTACGACGCCAACGCTCCCGCCCGGTCGTCACGAAATTGCTGCACGTCGCCGATGGCCTTGAGCACGTTGGCCTCGCCCAGCCGGTCGCCCACCTGGCGGAACAGGTCGAGCGCCTGCCCGTACGACGCCAACGCTCCCGCCATGTCGGCACGAAATTGCTGCACGTCGCCGATGGCCTTGAGCACGTTGGCCTCGCCCAGCCGGTCGCCCACCTGGCGGTAAAGCTCGAGCGCCTGCCCGTACGACGCCAACGCTCCCGCCATGTCGGCACGAAATTGCTGCACGTCGCCGATGGCCCACAGCACGTTGGCCTCGCCCAGCCGGTCGCCCACCTGGCGGTACAGCTCGAGCGCCTGCCCGTACGACGCCAACGCTCCCGCCATGTCGGCAATGAAATTGCTGCACGTCGCCGATGGCCCTCAGCACGTTGGCCTCGCCCAGCCGGGATCCCACCGGGGAACAACCGAGCGCCTGCCCGTACGACGCCAACGCTCCGCCATTTCTTTACGAAATTGCTGCACGTCGCCGATGGCCCACAGCACGTTGGCCTCGCCCAGCCGGGTTCCACTGGCGGAACAGGTCGAGCGCCTGCCCGTACGACGCCAACGCTCCCGCCCGGTCGTCACGAAATTGCTGCACGTCGCCGATGGCCTCAGCACGTTGGTCTGCCCAGCCGGTCGCCCACCTGGCGGAACAGGTCGAGCGCCTGCCCGTACGACGCCAACGCTCCCGCGCGGTCGGCACGAAATTGCTGCACGTCGCCGATGGCCCTCAGCACGTTGGCTCCTTCCAGCCGGTCGCCCACCGGCGGAACAGGTCGAGCGCCTGCCCGTACGACGCCAACGCTCCGCGCGGTCGGCACGAAATTGCTGCACGTCGCCGATGGCCTGGAGCACGTTGGCCTGATCCCACGCCGTGCCTACGCGCAATGCGGCTTGCGCGGCCGATTCTAGCCATCCCAGGCGTCGCCGGTCATGGTTGTTGTAGAGCACATTGCGCCAATCACGTGTGTAGGTCAAGAGGACGGCGGCCGCCTCGTCATCCGTGGCCGCCGCCGCCAGCCATTCGATGGCGCGGCTCACGTGGTCCCATGCCAGCGGCGCCTGGAAGGTCATGCGGTTTTCTCGAATGGCGTCGTCGTAGTCAGCGACGATAGTCGCATAGTAAGCAGCGTAAGCCAGCCAGGCGCGGCGCGCTTCCTGCGCATCGAGATCCAACCGCTGCTTCGCGAAGCGTGCGATGACCTGGTGCAAGGCAAAGCGCCGCGTGGGCGCCTCCTGCGTCACTTCCAGCAGGCCGCTGTTGTGCAGCGCCACCAGCCAATCGGTCGCATGCACGTCATCCGTTTCCCACACGCGCTGCATGGCCGGCAGATCACTGTCCAGCGGCTGGCCGCCAAACACCGCCAGGCGGCGCAGGGCGCGGCGCACGTCGTCAGGCAGGGCCTCGTCGCTGACGGCCACAATCGCTTCCAACGGCGGTTCGCTGTCGGGCAGGCCGACGTGTGTCTCCGCAGCCGTTAATGCCATCAAACGGACTGCCACATCCTGATGCAGGCGGGCGACGGCGTTGCCCGCACCTACGGCGCGCGCCAGGCCATCCAGGCGCCGTGCAGCGACGTGCAGGGCTAGCGGTAGGCAGCCCAGGACTTCCACCAGGCGGTCGGCGCCAGCTTCATCGGCCGCCACCGCCGCCGCAGCTGCGTCCCCGCCCGCGCCCAGCATCTGCACCGCCGCCGGCGGCGGCAGTACGTGCACCTCATGGTTCGCGGCCTGCAAATCCGCGGCTACCTGGGGGCTGCGCGTTGTCAGCAGGGCGCGCGCCGGCGGCTGCACCGCATCGAGAAAAGGTCGTGCGTGGTCAGCCTTCCAGATGTCGTCGAGCACCAGCAGAAAGCGACGACCCGCGAGTGCGGCCCGCAGGCTGTCGGCGCGCAGGGGTGCGCTGTCCAGGCCCGCGGCGCTGACGCCGAACTGCATCAGGATTTGCCCCAGGAGAAGGAAGATGTCTGGTTTGGGGCCAAACGCCAGCCAGGCGCGTCCATCGGGAAACTCATACGCGATGCTTGAGTCATTGGCGACGCGCAGGGCGAGAGCTGTCTTGCCCACGCCTGGTAGACCGCGCACGGCCATCAGCGCAAGGGGCTTCGCCGCGCCGGCGGGATGCACCAGGTCGGCCACGAGTGCGAGCGTCAAGCGGCCGCGGCCAAATAGGTGTGGCGGCGCAGGGGGCGGCACAGGCGCATTGGCGATTTGCTGGTGTTGAGCGATCATAGACGGTTTCCTTGATGGGTGGCATTGGGCGGGCGCGCCACGCCAGGTTGCACAGGCAAGTAATTTATACACCGCTCGACCCGATTCGTCCACGTGCCATATCAGGGGGGCATTATTCAATCGTCCCTACGGGACGACGGGCGCGGGGGGCGTCATCGGTCTCAAGTCAAGGCGTCCCTACGGGACGACGGGCGCGGGGGGCGTCATCGGTCTCAAGTCAAGGCGTCCCTACGGGACGGGTGCATTTCACATTGGGGCCGAATCGGCGACTTGGCGCTTGTACGCAATCGCCGGAGTCGCTGTAACGATCGCATCGTCCATGCCGTGGTTTTGCACCCAAATTGAAAATGCACCCGACCGGACGGCAGATTGCTGGCCGGTCTCCGGTCTCCGACCTCCGGTCTCCGGTCTCTACTCTCCCCGCAGCAGCCGCCGACTCGCCGCGCTGTGCCTCGCCACCAGGTCGGCCGCATCCAGGCCCACAATCGCACCATCCTTGACGCGCACGCGGCCGTTGATGACGCTGAAGTCCACGCCCTGCGGCGCGCAGAAGACGAGCGCGGCCAGGGGATCGTGCAGGGCGCCGCTGTAAGCCAGGCGGTTCAAATTCAGCCCAATGAAATCGGCCGCCATGCCGGGCGCCAGCGCGCCGATGTCGTCACGACCGAGCACGGCCGCGCCCCCCAGGGTGGCAAGCTCCAGCGCCTCCTGCGCGCTGAGCGCGGCCGGGTTCCCCAGCACGCGCTGCAAGAGCATGGCCTGCCGCGCTTCGCCCAGGAGATGCGCGCCGTCGTTGCTGGCGCTGCCGTCCACGCCCAGGCCCACGGCCGCGCCGCGGTCCAGCAGGCGGCGCACGGGCGCAATGCCGCTCGCCAGGCGCATGTTGCTGCTGGGACAGTGCGCAGCGCCGGCGCCGGTGCGCGCAAACAGATCAATCTCGGCTTCGCTCAAGTGCACGCAGTGCGCGTGCCAGACGTCAGGGCCCATCCAGCCCAAGTCTTCGGCGTACGCGACCGGCCGCCGGCCAAAGCGCGCCAGGCAAAACTCCTCTTCATCCTTCGTCTCCGCCAGATGGGTGTGCAGGCTGACGCCGTAGCTGCGCGCCAGCGCGGCGCTCGCGCGCATCAGGTCCGGCGTAACGGAGAAGGGTGAGCAGGGCGCGACGACGATGCGCACCATGCCGAAGCGCTCACGCTGGTGGAAGGTCTCGATCGCACGGCGGCAGTCGGCCAGGATGGCGTCTTCGGCTTCTACGACGGCGTCCGGAGGCAGACCACCCTGACTTTCGCCCAGCGACATGGAGCCGCGGCTGGCGTGGAAGCGAATGCCCAGCTCGCAGGCGGCCTCGATTTCGTCGTCAATGCGGCTGCCGTTCGGCCACAGGTAGTGATGATCGCTGCTGGTGGTGCAGCCGCTGAGCATCAGCTCGGCCAGCCCCAGCTTGGCGCCCAGGTAGACCGCCTCTGGCGTCAGCCGCGCCCAGATCGGATAGAGGGTCTTCAGCCAGTCGAAGAGGACGCTGTTCTGCGCCAGCGCGCGGGTGAGGGACTGGTAGAGGTGATGGTGGGTGTTGACCAGGCCCGGCAGCACGATCATGCCGCGGGCGTTGATGACGGTGTCCGCGTGGTCGGGCAGGCTGGCGCTTGGCCCCACCTGCTCAATCGCGTGGTCGCGCACGAACAGCGCGCCGTCTTGGATCTGGCGCCGTTGGGCGTCCATGGTGACCAGTACGTCCGCGTGCTGCACTAAGAGCGTAGACATCGTTGTCTCCTGTCAGTGATGCGATGCGGCGCAAGCCGCTGGCTTGCAGCTGTCAGATTGCGCCCGCAAGCCGCGGGCTTGTGGACAGCGACTAGAACTCCAGTTTGCGATAGCGCATGGCGACGCTTTCGGCCAGGCCGATGCCAAGCATGAAAATGAGCAGCGAACTGCCTCCGTAGCTGATCAAGGGCAGCGGCTTGCCTGTGACCGGCAGCAGGTTGAGGTTCATGCCGATGTTGACGGCCGCCTGGAAGAAGATCAGGGAGGCCACGCCGATGACCAGCAGGCGGCCAAAGCTGTCACGCGCCAGGTCGGCCACGCGCAGGAGGCGCAGCAGCAGGAGGATGAACAGAATCAGCACGACGGCCGCGCCCACGAAACCGAGTTCTTCTGCAATCACGGAGAAGATGAAATCGGTGTGGCGCACGCGCAAGAAGTGCAGTTGACTTTGGCTGCCGTGGAAAAGCCCTTGCCCCAGGATGCCGCCGTTGCCGATGCTGATGAGCGCCTGGTTGACGTTGTAGAAATCGTCAGGATTGCCCGTGGGGTTGAGGAAGAGCAGAATGCGATTGCGCATGTAATCCTGCATTGACAGCCAGACCAGCGGCGCGACCGCGGCCGCGGCGATCCCGGTCAGGGCCGCGTAGATGAGCGGCAGCCCGGCGACGAGCAGCATGACCGCGCCGGCAAACGCGATAGACAGTGTGGTGCCCAGGTCTGGCTGCAAATAGATGAGCACCAGCGGCACGACGAGCAGGAGCAGCGCGCCCAGGTAGGTGCTGATGCGCTGCATGGCGTTTTCGCGGTTCGCCAGAAAGCGCGCCAGGACGATGACGACCAGGATCTTCGCCAGCTCGGACGGCTGCACGGCCAGGCCAATTTCCACCCAGCGCTGCGCGCCGCCCTGCGTCAGGCCGACAATTTCCACGAGGCCGAGCAGGCCGATCAGAATGGCGTACACCAAGATCGGCGCGGTTCCTACCAGGGTATAATCCACGCTGGCGGCGATGAAGATCAGGGCCAGTCCAAGCAGAGCAAAGGTGATCTGCCGGCTGACCATGTCCTGCAGTCCTGGCGTGTTGATGGTGGCGCTGCGCACCATGATCACGCCCATGGTCACCATGGCCAGGGTGATCGCCAGCAGGGGCCAGTCAAAATTACGCCATGCGCGTGACATCAGGATGACCTCCGTAGGGAATCGGCTGGCGCGCCCGATTCATATTTCACTTGATCCCAGGGTTCAATTACGATGGCGCCGTCCATGATGCGCGCGACTTGGGGAGTTGACCGGTTTCGCCGCCCGGGCAGGAGCCAGCGCAAACCACGCGCCGCGGGCGCGCGCCACATGGCGCTGCCGATGCGCAGCTCGGTTGGCTGCAGCGCCAGTGCACAGACCACAGCCGGTTGGTCGCCCAACATGCCGGCGTGAACGATTCCGGCCAGTCGTCCCCAGACGACGACATCGCCCCCGGCGATCAGCTGCGCGCCCGGCTGGACATCGCCGATCACGATGACAGCCCCTGGATGCTCGATGGTTTGCCCGCTGCGCAGGGCGGCGTGGACGAGCAAGGCTGGCGTTTGACCAGGTCGGCCGGCGTTGGTCGCTGGCGCGGCCGCGCGCGCCGACCCCAGGGCGCGGCTGCCGTTGGCGCGCAGCGCCGGCGTGACCTGGATGGCCAGGCCGAGGCTGGCGGCTGCGCGCTGCGTGGTTGGTTGGTCGCTCACCAGCGCCCACAGGCTCACCTGGTGCGTTTCCAGCATGTGCCCGATGGCGGTAATGTCCGCCTCGGTCAGCAAGCGTGATCCGGCGGCGACAGCCACGCGTCCGCCTTTGACGAAGGAAGCCATCGCCTGCAGGCGCTCATCCACCTGGGCCAACACGGCGTCGAAATCGCCATCGGGCAGGGTAATCACCAGGCCGCTGCTGGTGCCTCTGATCTGCACCGCCTGCTCTGCTCTCACATTGGCTGTCTCTGTGCTAACCATGCGCGAGGTACACCTTAGTCTCCGACCTGCAGCCGGTGGTAGGGGTTGCCAGGCGGCATGGGAACTTTGAAGAAGTAATGCAGAATCTCCGACACGACCGGCACGGCCACGGCTGATCCTTCACCGCCGTTGTAGATAAAGGCGACCACGGCGATCTGTGGGTTATCGAACGGCGCGAAGGCCATGAACCAGGCGTGCGTCGGCAAAAAGCCTTTGGCGTCGTAGCCGATCTCGGGATCCCAAAATTCAGCGGTGCCTGTCTTGCCGGCAACCGCAATCCCAGCCACGCGTGCGCCGGGCGCGGTGCCATTCGACCAATTGACCGCGCCGAAAAGGCCTTCGCGCACCACGGCCATGTATTCCGGCTTGATCGGCAGCGTGCGGATGATTTCCGGCTGCATCTCCATGCTCACCACGCCGTCTGCGTCCGTCATGCGCGCCACGAGCTGCGGCCGATAAAGGGCGCCCCCATTGGCCACGGCTGCGGCCGCGTTGGCTACTTGCAGCGGGGTAGCCAGGACGAAGCCTTGACCAATGGACATGTTGTAGGTGTCGCCGGTGACCCAGCCTTCGCCGTATGTCAGGCGTTTCCATTGATCGCTGGGAATCAGCCCCGGATGTTCACCGGGCAGATCAATGCCGGTGACATCGCCGTAGCCAAATGCGAGCGCATACTGGGCCAGACGGTTTACGTCGAGGCCCTGCATCTCGCGGAAGCCGCCTCCCGCCTGGTAGAAAAAGACGTCGCAGGAGACGGCCAGCGCTTCCGCGACGGTGATAGCGCCGTGGCCACGTCCGTATTTGGCAAGCCAGCAGTAGAATGGCTGCGCCTTGCTGAAGTCGTTCGGATAGAACTTGTTGGGCAGCCACAGGATGCCGTTGTCCTGCAGGCGGGTGCGCGAGGTGATGACGCCTTCTTGCAGCGCGCCTGCGGCCGGCACGGTTTTGAACGTGGAACCGGGAGGATAGATGCCACTGATGGCATGGTTGAGAAGCGGGCGGTACTTGTTCTCACTGAGCGCCGCATACTCGTCGCTGGTGATGCCGTCGGCGAATTGATTGTTATCGTAGGTTGGCAAGCTGACCATCCCCAGCACGGCGCCGTTCTGCGGATTGATGGCAACGGCCGCCCCCGATGGGGAACCGGCTGCCTCCAAACCGCGGCGCAGCGCCTTTTCCATCGCCTGCTGCAGGTCTACATCAATCGTCAGCACCAGGTTGAGGCCAGGGGTCTCAGGCAGCGGTTGGCCGATGGTTCTCACCTCACGGCCCGCCACATCCACTTCAATCTCACGCAAACTGGCCTGGCCGTGCATTTCTTTCTCGAATGTGCGCTCAATGCCCGCGTAACCCACCCAATCATTGGGCGCGTACCCCTTGTCGCGGTACGAGTCGGCTTGATCGGCCGGAATGGGTCCCATGTAACCGATCACGTCCGAGGTCAGCGCGCCCGTCAGGTATTCTCGTTCGGCGTTGGTCAAGAGGACAACACCCGGCAGCGTATACTGGGCTTCTTTGAGCACAAACGCGGCGTCTGTGGGCAGGTTGAGGACGACGTCAAGCGGAGCAAAAGCGCTGCCCAGACGCGCGTTTTCAACGGCCTGCGTCATCAAGCGCACGAGGTCTGCGCGCGGCAGTTGCGCCAGATCCTCAGCCGCCACCGGCAGGCGCAGCGGCGGCGCGCTGGTGGGTGTGACAGTCGGCGCGCTGATGGGCGTCGGCGTGCCGCGTGCACGCGCCGCCACGCGCGTGGGGCGCACCGTTGCCTCTGGGGTGACGGTGACGGTCGGCGTGATCACAGCCGATACGGGCATCGTCAGCAGATCGAGCAGGCGGCTCAGCTCAGCGGCCAATTCATCTTCATCGTCTGGCAGGTTCGCCGGCACCACAGCCACCGCAAACGTGGGGCGATTGCGGGCCAGGGTGCGTCCCTGGCTGTCATAGATGACGCCGCGCGGGGCCGGTTCTGAGATTTCGCGAAAGCGATTCTGATTCGCGCGCGCGCGCAGGGTCGCGCCCTGACTCACCTGTAGACGCCACAGTTGGGCGGCAAGACCGAGGAAAGCCAGTACGATCAAGATTCGATAGAGAAACGTGCGGACCACCGCCGCTTGAATTTGGTTCACGTTGGTTTGCGCCGCCAATCAGATCTGCTCGCCGCGCTCACAAATCGAGCCGCCGTGCCGCGGCGCGCCGGCCCAGGGCCAGCATGACCACATACACCACCGGCAGTAAAGCCGCATTGTAGAGGGAGTCGGGCACAATGACCCTGAAGAACGTCACGGACCAGGTTGTGGGGCGTCCCGTCAGCGCCAACAAGATCAGCAGCACCAGGCCATAGACCAAGCCCGCCGCCAGGCCGCTGAGGATCCGGATGACGAGCCGTTCACGGAAAATGGTCGAAGCGCCGACGCCGACCAGGTAAGATGCGACCAGGAGCGCCAAAGCCGAGGCGCCGAACGGCGTGCCGCCCAAGAGATCGAGCCATAGGCCGCCGATTAGCGCCCACCAGAGTCCTTCCTGGCTGCCGCCGATGAGTGTCCAGGCGATCACGACCAGGAGCTGCAAGTTCGGTTTTGCCCCCCACAGGCTGATGTGAGGGACAAGGGTGGTCTGCAAGAGGCCGATGAGGGCCAGCGCCGGCACCAGGAAGTAGAGATTCATCCCACAAATACCCGTTACCGCGCCGGCGGCGGCCGATTAGCGGTTGACCCGAAGTCGGTGATGACCAACACGAGTTCGAGCCGGCCAAAGTTGACCGTGGGCCGCACCTCAGCTTGTTGGAACATCTCGTAGTCGCGGCGCCTGACGCTCAGAATCTGGCCGATGACCAACCCCTTGGGCAGACTCTCGCCGAGGCCCGATGTCAACACAATATCGCCCGGGCTGATGACTGCATCTTGCGTCAGGTAGTTGACGACCGGGTTGCTGCCATCTACGCCTTGCAGAACACCCAAGACGCGCGAGCCTTGCACGATCACGTTCACCGCGCTGTTGGGATCGGTGATGAGCAGGACTTTGGAACTGCTGGCGTTCACCTCGATAATGCGTCCCACCAGGCCTACATCGCTCATCACCGGCATACCGGCTGCAATGCCCTGGTTGCTCCCCAGGTCAATCACCAGGTACTTCAGGAAATTGGGGTCACGACCCACTACGCGCCCGACAATTTGGCCGCCGCGCATGACGAGATTGGGATTGCTCTGGCGAAAATTCAGCAGGCTGCGCAGGTTGGCGTCTTCAATCTCGATGTCGCGCAATCGCACATTCTCGACGGTCAGACGGTCTGCCAGCTCCTGTAAATCCTGGTTGCGCTGCCGCAGCGTGCCCAGATCATAGAATAGGTTGACCACAGATTGCGCGCCTCCGGCCAGGCTGGTCAAACCAGATTGAATCGGGAGCACCGGCCGCAGAATCAGCCCTTTGATGCCAATCAAACGACCGTTTTGGTCAAGGATCATCAGCACAACACAAACGGCGACAAAGATGAGGAGACGCAGCGGGGTTGCGCGTTGGTTGGTTTGAGTCATGTCTCTGTCAAGCGGTGACCCAGATCACCCCTCAATGAATGGTGCTGCCGCGCTGCATACTGGTCAGCACCTTGCGCAGGTCTTCGAGCGATTCCAAGATCTTTTCCGCGCCCTTGGCCACACAGGACATCGGCTCGTTGGCTGCATACACTTTCATCTTGGTCTCTTCGCTCAAGCGTTCGGACAAGCCACGCAGCAAGGCGCCGCCGCCCGCCAGTACAATGCCGTCGCTCATCAAGTCGGCCACCAACTCTGGCGGCGTGTCGTCGAGCGCAGATTTGATGGCTTCCACAATCACGTTGACCGAGTTGCGCAGGGCTTCACGGATCTCGATACTGCTGATCTCCACGCCTTCGGGCAGTCCGGTGATCAAATTGCGGCCGCGCAGCGTATAGGTGATTTCCTGTTCCAGCGGATAGGCCGAGCCGGCCTCGATCTTGGCCTGTTCTGCGGTGCGATCGCCAATCAGCAAGTTGTATTTCTGCCTGGCATAGGCAATGATGTCTTCATCCATCTCATCGCCGGCCACACGGATCGAACGCGCGACAACGATGCCGCCCAGGGCAATGACGGCCACCTCGGTCGTGCCGCCGCCAATGTCTACAATCATTGAACCTTTGGCATCGGTCACCTTCAGACCCGCGCCGATCGCGGCCGCCATCGGCTCCTCAACCAGGTAAGCCTCGCGAGCGCCGGCGCTGATGGTGGCGTCATGCACGGCGCGCTTCTCCACCTCGGTGACGCCGCTCGGAATGCCAACCACGACGCGTGGGCGAGGAATCCGCAGCAGAGAGCGTTCGTGAACTTTGCGAATGAAATGATGGAGCATCTGCTCCGTGACATCGAAATCTGAGATCACGCCATCGCGCAATGGGCGCACCGCGACAATGTTGGCCGGCGTGCGACCGACCATCTCTTTCGCCTCAGCGCCGATAGCCAGCACCTTTTTGGTTTTTTTCTCGATGGCAACCACGGATGGTTCGTTGATGACAACGCCCTGGTTCCGTACGCAGACGAGGGTGTTGGCAGTGCCCAGGTCAATACCAATATCGAGCGAAAACAGGCCTAACAGCCAGTTGAGTGGACTAAACAACTCGGACTCTCCTCCAACGGGGATGGACTGTGACGAAAAAATCGGCCTGCCAGCATGTCAGGCCGCGTGCATGGGCGCGGAAACTGGCGAGCCTTGCGCCCGTGCGCGCCTATGGCGCCATTATACCATGCGCCAACTGATACGTAAAACGCCGAAGACGAAACGAGAGAGTAGAGGTGCATCACGCATAGACCCTGATCATAACGGACGGCGGCGCACATTGGTTACGACCAGCCGCCGCCCGGCGCGCTTATGCGACGTTTTGCACAAGCGCGCTTCAGATTTGTATCATGATTGACATTTTTTGTATTCTCGGTTAAAATGCGTCCATTGCCGTCAGCCGATCAAGCTGGCGGCATATCATGCACGCGCTTGACTTTGATCGGGATTTCCCGCTGGCGTCGTGATGAGCACAGCTCGATAGTGGTTGCCAGGTGCTTTGTTAGGGTCGCATGTAATCCGTGATTCTCGTTGGGCCGGCAGTTGGCGCAAGCGTCAAGATTGACTTAACCAAGCACTGATACATTACGAAAGTCTATAACCATACTGCAAGCGGGCGCGAATTGCGCTCTTTTTCCTTGAGAGGAAAAGCGAAGTCTATTCCCGCTTGCAGTACAACAAGCCAATGGAGGATTGATGGGGACTTATGCGACGAAAGATATCCGCAACATCGCGTTGGTTGGGCACAGCGGTTGCGGTAAGACCTCCCTCAGCGAGGCCATGTTTTTTGATACGGGTGCGGCCACGCGCCTCGGTCGTGTAGAAGATGGCACCACCGTGTCGGACTGGGATGACGAAGAGAAACGGCGCCATGTTTCGATCAACACCGCGGTGATTCCATGCGAATGGAAGGGCGCCAAGATCAATCTGCTGGACACGCCGGGCTACGCCGATTTTGCCGGCGACGTGATTGCCGCGGTGGCCGTGGCCGATGCGGGTTTGGTGATGGTGGACGCGGTGGCTGGCGCGGAAGTCGGCACAGAACTGACCTGGAGCTACCTGAACGAGCGCAGTCTCCCACGCCTCGTGGTGGTCAACAAGATGGATCGTGAGAACGCCAATTTTGACAAGGCGCTGCAATCCCTGCGCGAGCATTTCGCCGGCGCGATCGTGGCGCTCCAGGTGCCGATTGGCAAGGAACACGACTTCCGCGGCGTGGTTGATCTGATGCAGATGAAGGCGTTTGTTGGGCCGAAGGGTGAAATGCAGGACATCCCCGCCAACCTCCAAGCCGAGGTGGACAAGGCGCGCACGCTCCTGATCGAGGCCGCTGCGGAAGGCAACGACGACCTGATTATGAAGTACCTCGAAGGGGAAGAGCTGACACCCGAGGAGATTCAGCTTGGCCTCGGCCTCGGCATCCGCGCCGGCTCCATTGTGCCGGTTGTGTGCACTGCGGCCAGCGCCAATCTCGGCGTGCAGGCGTTGATGGACGCGTTGGTGCTGCTGGCGCCTTCGCCCAACCAATCCGCGCCGGTAACCGCGGTCAGGTCCAACACGGGCGACACGATGACGCTTGCCACAGACCCCAACGGCCCCCTGGCGGCGCTGGTCTTCAAGACTGTGGCTGACCCCTATGTCGGTCGCGTCACTTTCTTCCGGGTCTTTTCGGGCACCATGCACTCTGACTCACGCGTGTTCAACTCGCGCAGCGAGAGTGAAGAGCGCATTCCGCAGTTGTTCACGCCCCGCGGCGAACAGCACACCAACGTGGACGTGGTAGTGGCTGGCGACATCGGCGCAGTGGCGAAACTAACCTCAACCATCACCTCGGACACGTTGTGCGAGAAGGCCGGCGCGCTGCAGCTTGCCAAGCCGAGCTATCCAAGTCCGCTGTTCGCCGTAGCAATTTCGCCGAAGACCAAGGCCGATTCGGCCAAGCTCGGCCCCGCGCTGACGCGTCTCAGCGAGGAAGACCCCACCTTGCGTTGGCGACAGGAGCCATCTACGCAGCAGACGATTTTGGAGGGCATGGGCGATACGCACATTGACATCGCCATTCGCCGCATGGAGTCGAAGTTTGGCGTGGGGGTTGAGACGGCAGTGCCCAAGGTGCCTTACCAGGAGTCCATCACCAAAAACGCCAGCGCGATGTATCGCCACAAGAAGCAGACAGGCGGCGCCGGCCAGTTTGGCGAAGTGCATTTGGAAGTCAAGCCGCTCGCGCGCGGCGCTGGTTTCGAGTACAGCACCGATCGTGTGTTTGGCGGCGTCATTTCCAACTCCTTCTTCCCGTCCATCGAAAAAGGCATCAAATCGGTGCTAGAATCGGGCGCCATGGCCGGCTATCCGGTCGTGGACGTGCGCGTCGAAGTCTTCGATGGCAAGATGCACCCGGTGGACTCGAAAGACATCGCGTTCCAGGTGGCTGGTCGCGAGGCGTTCAAGCTGGCAATCCAGCAGGCAAACCCCGTGCTGCTTGAGCCGATCATGGATGTGGCCATTACCGTGCCTGATGAGTACATGGGCGACGTGCTGAGCGACATCAACACCAAGCGCGCCCGCGTGCAGGGCATGACCCAAGAGCGCGGCCGCAGCATCGTGACCGCCCAGGTGCCCCTGGCCGAGATGCAGCGCTACGCCACCGATTTGCGCTCAATCACACAGGGCCGCGGCCTGTTTACCATGACTTTCTCGCACTACGAAGTGGTGCCGGCTCATGCCGCCGAAGCGATTATTGCCGAGGCCAAACGCGAGGCTGAGAAGGAGTAAGCGCCCAGCGCGCACCGTTGCGGTGGGCGGCGACCTGGACAGTTGCAGGAATTCTTAGAATCAAAGGCAGCGCGTGGATTTACCATGTGCTGCCTTTATCTTTCAAGGTGGGCTTTGCCTTTGCACCTCTGCGCCGTTGCGTTAGAGTGCATTTCAATTTCGGGGCGTAGCTCGCGATTTTCAATGCAAAGGCGTCAAGACGCTGGGGCGCAATTCAGTTTCGCAGCCTAGCCCTGGCGGGGCTTGCATCTTGTAGCCGGATGGCCTTCGGCCTCCGGCGGGGTTGGCGGCCCGAGGGCGCGCCATCAACGCCGCCCGACCGTAAACGGATCGGGCTACGAGGGGGAAGGCCCTATCGGGCCTGACAGCTCGGGAGGGATTTGTCTCTCGCAGCGGGCGCATATTCATTCCGCGGCGGTAACTATTCAGGCGGCGCGCCGTGGCAAGCGAGCGATTGAAATCGCGCCTGATGGGCGTTCCGCCAGGCGTCCACTCAGGTTGGACGCGGCGCCGGTCGGCTCCGGCCGACGGCTCGACTGAGACTTCGGCGAGCTCAGTCGAGCCGCTCGCCGAAGTCCTGGCGGCGGCACGCCCTTGCGGCCCGAATTCATTCGGCGGCTGCAGTCGGCGCAGGATGCCTGAACAGTTACCCGCGGCGTAACCCATGCACGTGGGGCTTCGCCGAGGTCTCAGCCGACCCGCTCTCATGCTGAAATGCACCCGTCGCCAGAAAGTGTTGGACTTTCCCGTCTCTTTGCTGTATACTCAGCTCGGGCTGCGCCTTACCTAACGGGTGATCAGCCCAGGAGGTTGACATGATTCAGAAGAATTTTCCTGGACGTGGGAAAGTGGCGGTCTTGAAGACCACGCCGCAAACGGTGCTGGATGACTATGAAAAGCTGCTGCAGCTGGCCGATGTGCAATCTGCCTTGCCCACCGACAAAGAGACGATCCTCAAGATCAACATTTCCTGGCAGACCTGGTATCCTGCCTGTTCCACCGAACCGTGGCAGCTCGAAGGCGTCATTCGCGGTCTGCAGCGCGCCGGATACCATGACCTGATTGGCGCGCAGAATCAGACGGTGGTTGTGGATGCGTATGTGGGCGAGCGCAACAACAAGCACAAACCGGTGGTTGACGCCTACGGCGTGCGCAATGTCCATCTGTACGAGCCTGAGGTGCGTTGGATTCGCTATGAACCGCGCGCGCCGATGCTGGTGCTCAACAAGATCTTCCCGGACGGCATTCTCATCCCGGAGATGTTCATCGGCCGCAACATCGTGCATCTGCCTACGGTCAAGACGCACGTCTTCACGACGATTACCGGCGCAATGAAGAATGCATTTGGCGGGCTTTTGACCGAAAAACGTCACTGGACGCATGGCGTCATTCACGAGACCCTGGTGGACCTGCTGACCATTCAGCAAGAGATTCACAGCGGGTTGTTCGCGGTGATGGATGCCACCTTTGCCGGCGACGGCCCTGGGCCGCGCGCCATGCGCTGGCATGAGAAGGATCTCATTTTGGCGTCGGCCGATCAAGTGGCGATTGATGCGATGTCCGCCAAACTGCAAGGCTTCAATCCCATGGAAATCCCCTTCCTGCGCCTGGCGCATGAGATGGGACTGGGCGTGGCGGACCCGAAGGAAATCGAGTTGGTTGGCTACGATGTTTCGGGCGAGGATTGGCGCTTCGTGCAGGAGGACACCTTTGCCAGCCGCGGCCAGAAGCTGATCTATCACGGCGCGCTCAAGCCGTTCGAGAATCTGCTCCTGCGCTCACCGCTCGTGCCCTGGTCGTTCTTTGCATCCAACTTCTACCATAATGTCTATTGGTACCCGTTTGTGGGACGCCCGCGCGTGCAGGCCGCGCTGGAAACGAAGTGGGGGCGCTTGTTCCAGCAATACGGCGATGGCCGCGTCGTGATGCCGGGTGTGGAACCGCAGACAACGTTGATTGCCGCGGCTGGCGCAGCCGGCGCGGCGCTGCTGTTGGGCGGTATGCTGAGGCGACGCCAGCAGCCCAGATAATTATTGACATAAGGAGCCGTGCGCGTATGACTGATTTGTGGAAGGTAGACCTGCATTGTCACAGTTGGTTCTCGCGTGACTGTTGGATGAATCCACGCGCCATCATCGAGACCGCGCTAGAGCGCGGCCTGGACAAGCTCGCCATTACTGAGCATAACAATGTAGAAGGCGCACGGCTGCTCAAGCGCCTGGCGCCCGATTTGATCATCGTTGGCGAAGAGATCAAAACCACCGCTGGCGAATTCATCGCCTATTTTGTCACCGAGGAAGTGCCCAAAGGGCTGTCGCCGGAGGAAACCCTGGCACGGTTACGCGCGCAAGGCGCGGTGATCAGCATCCCCCACCCGGCCGACTCGTTTCGCCGTTCCGCACTGGGCGAGGTGAACACGCAGCGTTTTGTGGATCAGGTGGACGCGATCGAGGTCTTCAACGCTCGCTGCCTCTACCGCGACGACAACGATGCCGCGCTGTCCCTGGCGCGTCGCTACGGCAAACTGATCACGGCTGGCAGCGACGCCCACACCATCGGTGAAATCGGTCGGGGCTATCTCCTGATGCCGCCTTTTAGCGATGACCGGCCGGCCTTCATGCGCAGCTTGAGCGCCGCGGAGGCCGTAGGCGTGCCGAGCGGCCTTTGGCCTCACTTTGCCAGCACCTACGCCAAGTGGGCCAAGCGCGTGACCGGCTTCAAACCACCTGCCTGACCTCCCTGCTGGCCGCCGACCCGCAACGTTGGCGGCCAGCGCCTGACGACCTTCCCCCTGCCCGCACCTTCGTTTTGGTGAGACCCGGATCATGATCCTGCTTGTTATCGCGGCGTCCGTGCTGGCCGCGCTGGCGCCGACCGTGCTTTATACGCTCCTTGTCTGGTGGGCTGACCGCCACGAGCGCGAGCCGCTGCCTTTGCTGCTGGCCGTCTTCTTTTGGGGCGCTGTGCCAGCCACCGCCGTAGCCCTGATCCTGGAAGGCTCAGGGCAGACCCTTCCGCAGGTCAGCGAAGGCATCTACCGCGGCGCGATTCTATCCAGCGCGCTTGGCGTGCCGATCATCGAAGAAGTCGTCAAGGCGGTAGCCTTGTTGGCCGTGGTCACCTGGGCCGCGCGTGAGTTTGACGGCGTGCTCGATGGCATCGTCTACGGCGCCGTGGTGGGCTTTGGTTTTGCCATGACGGAGAATATCTTCTATTTCATCGGCGCGTACGGCGAACAAGGCTGGAGTTGGTGGGCGGCCGTGGTGGGCCTGCGGGCCGTCATCTTTGGCTTCAATCACGCCGTCTTCACCGCGTGCACCGGCATCGGTTTTGGCCTGGCCGTGCTCAGTCCGCGACGCGGCTGGCGCTGGCTTTTTCCTTTGTTGGGGTTGGCCGCGGCCATCTTACTTCATGGGCTGCACAACCTGGGCGCTGAGCTTTCCAGCGTCTCCATCGTGCCGTTCCTGGTGGGAACCCTGGCCGATTGGGGCGGTTTTTGGCTGCTGGCGTTGATTATCATCTTGACGTGGGACCAGGAGCGCCGGTGGATCCGCGTTGAATTGGCCGATGAGGTTGGCGTGCTCCTGCGACCCGAAGAGTACGAGGCGATACTCACGTTCAGCGCGCGCGCGGTGCGCCGCCTGGCCATCCTGCCGTTTTGGCGCAGCAGTGCGCCGCAGCGAACCGCGCTGTTTCAGCATCGCCTGGTTGACCTGGCCTTTGTCAAAGCCCGGCTGCGGCGCCTGGCGACCTCGGAAACCAACCAGGCAAACGCCTTGCGCGGCCGCGCGGATCAACTCCGCGCGCAGATTGCTGCGCTGCGCCCGGACACAGCGCCTCTTACGCCCCCCGTGGATACCTGATTTCGAGATGGAGGAGAGGAAATGCCGTTGATGTTGAATTTGGCCCTGAATGGATCGAGCCAGACTGGCGGCGCACTGGCGGAAGATATTCGCCTGGCGCGGACGGCTGGCTTTGGCGCGCTCGAGATGTGGATTCCCAAACTGGAATACGCGCTGCAGGGCGGCAGCCTCGCCTTCGTCAAGAAGCTGCTCAAGGGCGAAAAGGGCGAAAAGCCGGTGCGCGTCGTGGCCCTCAACCGGCTGAGCGATATCATCTTTCGTGACAAACGCGCGGCTGCGCAGCTCGACGCGCAGACCCATTCGCTGGCTGCCTCGGCCATGTCGCTGGGCGCGCCGTGGATCGTCGTGGAGGCCGGCCCGGCGCCGGCTGGCGTCGCCCCGGCCGACGTGACCGCGGAAGTGGGCCGCGCCCTGGCCCACATTGGCAAGATCACCACGCAGTATGGCGCGATCAGCGTCGCTCTGGCCCCTGGCGGCGCCGTCAGCTCCGTCAGCCAGGCCCTGGCCGCCCTGCAGCTCAGCGGCCGCAGCAACGTGGGCCTGGCGCTCGACGCCAGCTACGTCGAGGCGGCGTTGGCCGATGCCAGCTTTCGTCCCACGCAGTTGGCGGTCGTGCACCTGGCCGCCGAACTGTCTGCGCCGGCGTGGAAGGCGCTGGCGGTCGCACTGATCAACGCCGGCTTCAGCGGTTTCTTCTCTGCCGAACCGCCCGCGTCGACCGATGTGAGCGCCTGGGCCGCGCAAACCGTGGCCTGGCTGCAGCAAGTCTCCAGCGACTGAATCAATCGTGAGTCGCGTCACTGTCTCTGCGCACGCGCGGGACTACAGTGGCGCGGCTGTTCGAGGCTTCCTGGGCGTTGATGGCCCGGGCACATGCCTCAGCACTCTCCAACTCTTTTCATCGTGAGGAATTCATGTTCAAGAATCCTGCCGCAGTCAGCGCCGAGTTGAGTAAGCAGCGCTATATTGCCTCGGACGCTATCTCCACGGTGCTTTATCTGGCCGAGCAGTTGAGCAAGCCTGTGCTGACCGAAGGCCCGGCCGGGGTGGGCAAGACCGAGCTGGCAAAGGCGTGGGCTGGCGCCAGCGGCCGCCGCTTGATTCGTCTCCAGTGCTATGAAGGCCTCGATGAGACCAAGGCGCTGTACGAATGGGAATATGCCAAGCAGATGCTCTACACGCAGCTTCTGCGTGATAAGCTGTCGAACCTGCTGGCTGACGCCAAGTCGCTGGCCGAGGCCGCCGATCGCCTGGCGTCGGAGGACGATGTCTTCTTTTCGGAGCGCTTCCTCCTGCCGCGACCGCTCCTGTTGGCCCTGACCTCGCCCGATCCGGTTGTGCTGCTGATTGATGAGATTGACCGCGCCGACGCCGCGTTCGAAGCGTTTCTCCTCGAAGTGCTGAGCGATTTCCAGGTCAGCGTGCCGGAGCTGGGCACGGTGCGCGCAGTGCATCTGCCGATGGTGGTGTTGACAAGCAACAATACGCGCGAGTTGAGCGAGGCGCTCAAGCGGCGCTGCCTCTACCTCTTCCTCAGCTATCCCAACCTGGAGAATGAGCTGGCTATCGTGCGCCTGAAGGTGCCTGATCTCGCGCCGCAGCTGGCGCGCCAGGCCGTGGACATGGTGCAGCAGATTCGCCAGATGGACCTCAAGAAACGACCGAGTATCAGTGAAACCCTGGATTGGGCTAAGGCCCTGGTCACGCTGAACGCCAAGCACATTGACCAGCAGACCCTGGATACCACACTGACCGTGCTGTTGAAGCATGAAAGCGACGTGCTGCGTGTGCAGCGCGGTTTGTCCAGCGGAAGCAGCAGCAGCGCCGATTTCCAGCCCCGCCAGTCGCCCAAACGACGACAGGGGTGGGAAAACTAAAGCCGCCGCACGCCGGGGCGTAACACCAGGGGGAGAACCAACATGGAAGAGCGCATGGTGGAATTCATTGCGGGCTTGCGCGCGTCTGGCGTTCGCATCTCCGTTGCGGAGAGCGCCGATGCCTTTCGCGCGGTCGAAGCCCTGGGCGTTCAGGATCGGGAGCGTTTTCGGGAGGCGCTGCAGGCCACGCTGATCAAAGAGCCGCAAGACCTGGCGACGTTCGAGCGCCTCTTTCCGCAGTTCTTTGGCCTGGGCGGCCCGCCCATGTTCGACGCGACGCAGGACTTGTCGGACGCCGATTTGCAGAGCCTGGCCGACGCCATTCGTCAATTCACGGGCAAGGTGCGTGAGCAGCTGGAGCGCCTGCTGCGCGGGGAAGCGCTGACCCAGGAAGAGCTCGAGGAGTTGGGCCGCATGGTGGGGCTGAACCGTTCCACGCATCCGTATCAGCAGCCGTGGCTGACCAGCCGCATGCTGCGCGCCCTGGGAAATGACGAGGTGAAGAAGGCTCTCAAGGAACTGTGGGAACTGCTCGATCGGATGGGCATGGACAAGCGCTCGCTCGATCGCCTGCGCCAACTGGTGCAAGCCAACCAGGATGCGCTGCGCGAACAGGTCGGCCAATTCGTGGGCAGCAGCATTGCCCGCAACGCGCTCAACGAGCCGCGCGACGCGCTGCGCGGCGACGATCTGATGCAGCGTCCCTTTCAGTCGCTGAGCGAGCGCGAAGCCGAAGAGCTGCGCAAACAGGTGCAGCGGCTGGCCGCGCAGTTGCGCAGCCGCGCGGCCCTGCGCCAGCGCCGCGGCAAGGTCGGTCAGTTGGATGTCAAACGCACGTTGCGCACCAACCTGAAGTACGGCGGCGTGCCGCTCGAACTGAAGTACCGTCAACGCCAGCTGAAGCCGAAGATTCTGCTGATCTGTGACGTTTCGACCTCGATGCGGCCCGTGGTCGAGTTCATGCTGCGTCTCATGTACGATCTGCAAGACCAGGTGGCGCAGGCGCGCTCGTTCGCGTTCATTGATGACATTCAAGAGATCACGGCCGACTTCATGGAGTTTCGGCCTGACGTTGCGATTGACCAGGTGCTCGGTCGTCTGCAGCCGGGTTACTACAACACAGACCTGGGGCAGAGCCTGCTGCATTTCCAGCGCGACTTCTTGGATGCTGTGGATCATCGCACCACGGTCATCGTGGTTGGCGACGGGCGCAACAACTATAACAACCCTGAGATCGAGTCGTTCAACGACATCAAGCGGCGCGCGCGGCGCTTGATTTGGCTGACGCCCGAGTCGCCCATGCTGTGGGGCAGCGGCGACAGCGATATGCTGCGCTACCTCCCGTTTTGCAGCGCGGTGTTTGAAGTCAATAACATGGCGAGCCTGGCCGAAGCCGTGGATCGGATGCTGACCACCCATTGATCGGCGCAGAAAGATGATGCTATGAGGTTACGAGATCGCATTTCCAGCGGCATTCGCGCCGTCTTCCACAACCTGCTCGATCGTGATACGCACATTCCGGAAGAAGATCGCCTGGCAACCGACATCGAGGTGGCGCAGGCGCGGCTGGCGCAGCGGCAGGAGCAGCTGGTTGACGCGACTGCGCGCCTGCAAGAGGTGCAGACGGCCTGGCAGCAGGCCCACGCGCGCGCGGCCGAGGTGCAGCAGCGCCTGGACGCCGCCGCCCGCGCAGGCCTTTCGATAGAAGCTGAGTCCTTGCAGGCGGAGCTGCGGCAGATGCAGGTCCTGGCGCAGGAGCTGGGTGAGCACGGGGCCCGGCTGCGCCAGTCAGCGGCTGAGATGCAGGCTGACATGCGCGGGCTGCAACAGCGCATCGAACGCGGCCGCCAACGCCTGGCGAAACTCGCGCAAGCGGCCGCCCGTGCCTCCACTGCGGCCAATGCGCCGCCGCCTGCATTCTCCGCGCCCCAAGAGCCTGCGCCCACGGCGGCGATGAAGTCCTCGAACGCCGAACTAACCGCGGCGCATGCGGACGACCCTGTGGGATCGCCCGCAACGACCCCGCCGCCCGACCTGGCCGCGCGCATCCAGCGCTTAGCGCTGAGCGAAGAGGCAGCCAAACCGCCGCCGCCCAGCCCTGCCCAGCAGAGCGAAAAGCCCTGAATCCTATTCCTGCTGATAATCCTTGACCGCGCGCTGCAAGTCACGGTCCGCGTCGCGCTTGGCGATGGCGTCCCGCTTGTCGTACAGTTTCTTGCCGCGCACCAAACCCAGTTCCACCTTGGCCCGGTTGTTTTTGAGGTAGATGCGCAGAGGCACCAGGGTCCAGCCGCGCTCGGCCACGCGGCTGGACAGCTTGTTGATCTCACGGCGATGCAGCAGCAGCTTGCGCTCGCGCAGTGGATCGTGGTTTTCACGGTTGCCGCCCATCCACGGCGAAATGTGCACGTTCAGCATCCAGATTTCGCCGTGACGGATGACCGCGTATCCATCTTTCAGATTGCACTGTCCGGCGCGGAGCGACTTGATCTCCGTGCCCCACAACGCCAATCCTACCTCGTAAGTCTCTTCGACTGTATAATCATGGTACGCCTTGCGATTCGTCGCCAGCGTCCGATTGGCTTGGTCCGCATTCTTCGCCACAAGTTATTTTCCCCTGGAAGTGCACAGTCCAAAGTGCAAAGTTCAAAGTATCAAGTACAAAGCGTTGGCGGTGTTTTATTTTGCGCGCAAGATTTCGACGGCCTTGTCCAACTGCGGGTCGCGGCCGGCGGCGCGATCCGCTTCGCTCAGCGATACGGGGATATCAGGCTCCAGGCCAGCGCCGTGAATGCCGCGGCCTTTGGGTGTGAACCAGCGCGCAATGGTCACGCGCAGCATCGAGCCGTCGCTCAGCGTCTGCGGCAGCTGCACGGAGCCTTTGCCAAAGGTCTTGGTCCCTACCAGCGGCCCACGTCCCGCATCCTGAATCGCGCCCGCGACGATCTCGCTGGCGCTGGCCGAGCCTTCATTGACCAGCACCGCCAGCGGAATTGTCGTAGCCACGCCGCCGCTGCGCACGGTATAGTGCTGTTCGCGGCCATCTTTGTGGCGCTCGATCAGGATATCACCCTCGGCCAGGAATTCGCTGCCCACATCAACCGCCACGTCGAGCAAGCCACCGGGATTGCTGCGCAAGTCAAATATCAGGCCATCCGGATTCTGGTCGAGAAGGCCTTGCAGCGCAGTGCGCAGGCGCTCGGGCGCGGGCCGGCTGAACTCATTTAATTTGACATAACCAATGTTGCCCGGCAGCATTTTTGATTCCACGACCGGAATCTCGATGCGCGCCCGCGTCACGCTGATTTCCAGCGGCTTGTCCTCGCCCTCACGGCGAATCGTCAGCGTGACCTTCGTGCCGCGTGGCCCCCGAATGAGCGTGATGATCTCGGTCAGTGAAAGCGCGGTCACGTCCTGACCGTCCACCGCGGTGATGATGTCGTTGCGCCGGACGCCGGCCGTGTCGGCCGGGAAGCCTGGGTAAACTTCGACGATGCGCGCGCCACGGCCGTCCGTGGTGGTGTCCACTTGCGCGCCAATGCCTTCGAAACTGCCGTCGAGCGCGTCGTTGAAGCGTGCGGCCTCTTCTTGTGTCATGAAACTGGTGAAGCGGTCGCCCAGGCTGTTGACGACGCCCCGAATGGCCGCGTACTCCAGGGCCTGGCCGCTGGGCGTCTCGCCGTAGAAGTCCTCCTGCAAGCGCGTCATGGCCTCCCAAAACAGTTTGAATTCCCGGTCCTGGGCCGCGACCGTCGCCGCGGGTTGGGGCGTCTGTGCGCGTGCCGCCGTCGGCGTCGGCGCGGGCAACTGTGTTGTCGTCGGTTGAGCCGCCAGGGTGGGCGCCGCTGTGGCCGCGGCGCGCGGGGCCTCGACGAACGGCGCTGCCACCTCGTTGGGCGTAGTCCAGCGTCCCAGGCCAAAGCCGGCGGCCAGTCCGGCCACGAAAGCGATGGTGGTCAACGCGATGACCAGGCAGCTTGCCAGCAGCCAACGTGTGACGTTAGATGAATTCATGACGCGCTATTCCCTATCTTTCCAACCGTGTATTCCGTGTGTTCCGTGGTTCATTCCGCACGATCGTCACGGTTTGTCAAACCAGGCGAGGGCAGCCGCCAACACGGGATCGTCGCCGTCGCCGCCTGCGGCCACGGGTACATCAGGCGTCAGGCCTTTGCCATCAATCTGTTGATGGGCCGGCGTGAACCAGCGTGCGGTGGTGACGTGCAGCGATGAGCCGTCGCGCAGATCGAAAACGAGCTGCACCGAGCCTTTGCCAAAAGTCTTGCCGCCGATGATCGGCGCGCGTTTGGCGTCTTGCAGCGCGCCGGCTACAATTTCAGCCGCGCTGGCCGTGCCTTCGTCAGTCAACACGACCAACGGCAGGTCACGCGCCACGCCATCGCCGCGCACGTCATAGTCCTTCTGACTGTCCGCACGCTGTTCGGTCAGCACGCGGCCGCTGGCCAGGAACTGGCTCGCGACATCTACCGCCGTCTCCAGCAGGCCGCCTGGGTTGTGGCGCAGATCCAGGATCAGCCGCTGTGCGCCTTGCCGGCGGAGGTCCTTGATTGCCTCTTTCAGCTCCTGCGCGCTGCGCTCGCCGAAAATGTGCAGCGCCACATAGCCGGTGCGGGGGTCGTTCTCCAGCAGGCGCCATTCGACCGACGGATTCTCGATCTCCTCACGCGTTACGACGATGTCCAAGGGCGCCGCGGCCCCGGCGCGGCCGATGCGCACCGTCACTTTCGAACCAACCTCGCCGCGCACCATATCCACCACCTCGTCGCGGTTCTTGCCGCTGACGCTCTTGCCATCCACGGCGAGCAGCTCGTCATTGGCTTGGATGCCGGCCCTTTCGGCCGGCCGGCCGGGCATGGGAACGAGAAAGATCTGGCCGGTCGTGCTGACGTTGATGGTCGCGCCGATGCCGCCGAAGCGCCCGCGCAGTTGATCCCTTTCGCGTGCACGGGGCTGCGGCTCAATGAAGACGGTGTAGGGGTCCTGATAGGTTTGCACCAGGCCGCGCACCGCGCCATAGGTCTGGGTGGCCTCGTCTGGTTGACTGCCCAAGAAATTGTCATGCAGCAGGCGTTGCGCGTCGCTGATGAGCGTCATTGAGGCCTGCGGCTGGTTGGTGGGCAGGGGCGCGCGCGTCAGCAGCCAATGTGCGCCAAAGCCGGCTGCAAAGGCCAGGACCAAGAGCGCCGTGAACATGAACAGCCCGCTGAGCATTTCGCGCGAGCGCCATGAGTACGTCGGTTGTGATGGTTCGTTCAAGGTGAATAGTCCGTTGGCAAGATCGCGCGTGTCCGCGAAAACCGCGGCCGGGTGCGTGGGGACACCGAACTGAAAGTATAGCATCAATCGGGCGGGCAACCAAATGCTTTGCAGGCGGGGGATTCACAACAGGCGCATCGCTCATTCACGCCAACTTCACAACTCGATGGCATCCTAGAGACAAGCAAGCAAACCTATTGCAAGCGAGATCACCAATTCAACACAGGTTACGGAGGAAAATAACATGAAACGGTTTATCGTGATAATGATACTGGTTGGCGCGCTGACAACGCTGCTGGCGGGCATGGCGCTGGCCGCAGGGCCGCTGACGACATCCGCTCAGGGCTTTGGCCCAGGTCGCGGCATCCATGCGCCGGGCACGGGTCTGACGACCGGCAGCGCCGGGAGCGGTGGGATGATGGGCGCCGGCGCGCCTGCCTGGGCCGGGCAGCCGGAAGAGGTAGCCACGCTGCTCGACATGACCACGGCGCAGATCCAGGCCGAGCGCCTCGCCGGCAAGTCGCTGGTGCAGATCGCCGCCGGTCAGGGGATCAGCAAAGAGACCCTGGTTGCGACCATTCTCGCTGCCAAGCGGGCTGACCTGGCCAGCCTGGTTGCGGATGGCAAGCTGACGCAGGCCCAAGCAGACGCCATCAGTGCGCATATGGAGACGCAGGTTGTGACCATGGTCGAGCGCACGAGCGTAGGCCCTGCGGCGAACCGGGGTCAGGGTCGGTCTGGCATGGGCGGCTTTCGCGGCGGCCGCAACGCCAACCGTTAAGCGCCCCTTGGTTAGTGGGTGCGGCGTCCGCATGAGGATGCGAACGCCGCACCACGCGCAGGTCTAATCATCAGCACGTGATCGAGAAGGCCCGTACCTCAGGGTGCGGGCGCTTCCCATTCGTGGCATTTTCAGGAGAGCCGCCCCTGCTCGGGGCCGCAGCCGTGGACGAAAATGTCAGCAGACGGGGAAGCACGACTTGACTCTTGCGGATGCGGGCCAACTACGTGTGGAGAGACGGCCGGTCAACTTGGTTGAACTGGCGCGCGCCACGCTCAATCAATTCGGCCCCGCAGCTGAGGCGGCCGATGTCAGCCTGGAGTTGGCGGCCAACGCCGCGGCGCCCGTGGTGATCGGAGACGCCGATCGCCTGGCCCAAGTGCTGCGCAACCTGCTGAGCAACGCGCTGCGCCATACCCCTGCTGGGGGCTTGATCACCGTGCGCGTGGAGGCGCAATCGGGACAAGTTCGTCTCCAGGTGACCGATAGTGGTACGGGCATTGCGGCCAGCGATCTGCCGCACGTCTTCGACCGCTTCTATCGTGGAGACAAAAGCCGCAGTCGCCGTGGCGGCGGCGCGGGGTTGGGGCTGGCGATTGCGCGACAGTTGATCACCGTGCATGGCGGAACGATTGAGGTAGCCAGTGCCAGTGGGCAAGGAACGACCTTCACGCTATCGCTGCCTGCGGCGCTTGAGACTGGTTGAGGTGGGGTTGGAGGCCGTCCTTTGGGCATCGAACGACCGCACATTCGCAACGGCCAGGCGATTGCCAACCTCAACACCTTGATCTATCTTCTGATCAATCCACACTCCTGAAACCCTGGGCTGGCCTCATTTTCGATTGTCAAATGGCCTTGATCTTCATTGCCAAACGGCCCTGATTTTGATTGCCAAGCTGAAAACGGGGTGACCTTGCTGGCCCTGTTTTTCATTGCCAAGTGGCCCAGGTTTCATTTGCCAAAAACAGACCAGCGTGGATTGACGGTGACGCTGCCGCTGTGGGGTTTCAATCCACGCTCCCCGCGAAGGGAGCGACAACGGAGATTGATGGGCTTGGGGTGGCCTGGGAGTTTCAATCCACGCTCCCCGCGAAGGGAGCGACTCTGCCCGGATGGATCATTGATATGTTGGCAGGGTTTCAATCCACGCTCCCCGCGAAGGGAGCGACGAGGCCAGGCGACGGGGCGTGTCTGAGCTTTACATGTTTCAATCCACGCTCCCCGCGAAGGGAGCGACTGGGCAGCCAGGCGTTCGCCGATTGGCCCGGTCAGTTTCAATCCACGCTCCCCGCGAAGGGAGCGATGCGGCGGCGGTCGGTGGCGCGGCAGGATGGGCAGTTTCAATCCACGCTCCCCGCGAAGGGAGCGACCCAGGCCAGGAATGCGCCAGCCAGGCAGAGGGCGTTTCAATCCACGCTCCCCGCGAAGGGAGCGACGCCCATATAAAAGCGGCCCTTATCGTCCCTCACATGTTTCAATCCACGCTCCCCGCGAAGGGAGCGACGATGCCTTGTGGCATAATAGTCATGTCGCATGGGTTTCAATCCACGCTCCCCGCGAAGGGAGCGACCAGCATCCAGGCAAACTGAGCGACAAGGCGTATGTTTCAATCCACGCTCCCCGCGAAGGGAGCGACCTCGCAGGCCGTCAAGGCCATCGAGCGCGGCGACGTTTCAATCCACGCTCCCCGCGAAGGGAGCGACCACTTTCGCCTGCATTAGCGGAGCCGTTAAGCGTGTTTCAATCCACGCTCCCCGCGAAGGGAGCGACCTGTCTTGACTGTTCCGCTGGCGTACTTGACCTTGTTTCAATCCACGCTCCCCGCGAAGGGAGCGACATTCCATTGCGCAGACTTTCAACCGTCCCAACCTGTTTCAATCCACGCTCCCCGCGAAGGGAGCGACGATCATGCGTGACTGGGTGCTAGTGTCAACCTTGTTTCAATCCACGCTCCCCGCGAAGGGAGCGACTTGGCACTCATTGGCACTGGCACTATAGACGGTGTTTCAATCCACGCTCCCCGCGAAGGGAGCGACGTCCCTGACTGATTCAGCCCGCGTCATGGCGTCGTTTCAATCCACGCTCCCCGCGAAGGGAGCGACTATGCTGGCCACGATTGCCAGCTTGACGCCAGAGTTTCAATCCACGCTCCCCGCGAAGGGAGCGACCGCGCACACGGTCTTGCCCTACGCCCAATTTGGAGTTTCAATCCACGCTCCCCGCGAAGGGAGCGACCCGACGAAGCTCGGCCCGACGGCGGGATTTTGCAAGTTTCAATCCACGCTCCCCGCGAAGGGAGCGACGATGGCCGCGCGTCGATGTGTCTATTGACTTTGAGTTTCAATCCACGCTCCCCGCGAAGGGAGCGACGGGCTATACCAGTGTACAGCCCAGCACGTAGTTGTGTTTCAATCCACGCTCCCCGCGAAGGGAGCGACCTTTGCCGGCCGCGTCTCACTGCGGCGATTGCAGTTTCAATCCACGCTCCCCGCGAAGGGAGCGACTACAAATCATGTAATCGTTGTTTGATGCGCGTGCGTTTCAATCCACGCTCCCCGCGAAGGGAGCGACCAGGGACGCTGGCAGACTATGCAGGATGTACGGGTTTCAATCCACGCTCCCCGCGAAGGGAGCGACCCACCACATCCATGATGTCGCCCATCCCATCGGCGTTTCAATCCACGCTCCCCGCGAAGGGAGCGACGTCGGGAGTGACGGCGGCGCGGCAGTGCAGGCAGGTTTCAATCCACGCTCCCCGCGAAGGGAGCGACATCCATTCCGGCAGATGATCCCGCACGTAGTTCAGTTTCAATCCACGCTCCCCGCGAAGGGAGCGACCCGCCCGCTCCCCGTCGCCGGCAGCCGCAGATTGTTTCAATCCACGCTCCCCGCGAAGGGAGCGACGTGACCAAATCCTGATAGCGTCCGACATCCAAACCGTTTCAATCCACGCTCCCCGCGAAGGGAGCGACGCGATCATCCCTGTACTGCCGCCCGCCGAACCGGTTTCAATCCACGCTCCCCGCGAAGGGAGCGACCTGTTTGGAGGAGGCAGGCGCGGCTCGTTTTGGAAGTTTCAATCCACGCTCCCCGCGAAGGGAGCGACCTGCAGATGGAGCGCGATATGCAGATCGTCAGTCGGTTTCAATCCACGCTCCCCGCGAAGGGAGCGACTTGACAAGCAGACGCAGGCCCAGCTGCGCGCGTTTCAATCCACGCTCCCCGCGAAGGGAGCGACTCTACGAGCGGGCGCTGTTTGCGGCCCGTGAGCAGTTTCAATCCACGCTCCCCGCGAAGGGAGCGACGTGTTCTGCGTGGCGGCCTGCATAGTGAGCGGGGTTTCAATCCACGCTCCCCGCGAAGGGAGCGACTCCGCTGCGTGGGCCGCCGAGCAGGCGACGCGTGTTTCAATCCACGCTCCCCGCGAAGGGAGCGACCACCGCGACCAACCCACCCCCTACACCAAAGACGTTTCAATCCACGCTCCCCGCGAAGGGAGCGACGGGCGCGGGGATAGGCACGAAAGGATTACTCGATGGTTTCAATCCACGCTCCCCGCGAAGGGAGCGACGTCATTGTCAGCCGCCCCTGCCCAGATGCGGTAGTTTCAATCCACGCTCCCCGCGAAGGGAGCGACCTCGTGTTTGTTGATGTGGAAGGTAACGAATCTGTTTCAATCCACGCTCCCCGCGAAGGGAGCGACCTGGACTTGCCCAAACTGCCGCCATGAATCAAGTTTCAATCCACGCTCCCCGCGAAGGGAGCGACCAAGTGGCAGAAGTTCGACAAGTTGGGCGAGCAGTTTCAATCCACGCTCCCCGCGAAGGGAGCGACATCTACAAGGCCGCAAACTTCCAATGGCTTCGAGTTTCAATCCACGCTCCCCGCGAAGGGAGCGACAGGTTGTGCCAGTAGGCGACATGGCGACGGCGGGTTTCAATCCACGCTCCCCGCGAAGGGAGCGACCAGCCAGATCACTGTGCGCCCCGCGCCCAAGATGTTTCAATCCACGCTCCCCGCGAAGGGAGCGACTTTGAGACGGCCGTGCCGTCCAGCGGAATGGTTGTTTCAATCCACGCTCCCCGCGAAGGGAGCGACCTCGCTCACCGCTTGGGAGCACAGCTTCCGATGGTTTCAATCCACGCTCCCCGCGAAGGGAGCGACGACGCAGATGATTGATCTAGCCGACCTGCTACGTGTTTCAATCCACGCTCCCCGCGAAGGGAGCGACTTTGCGAGTGCAAAGCGAGGGTGGGCCATGAGGTTTCAATCCACGCTCCCCGCGAAGGGAGCGACGCCAGGCGATTGATGACCTGTTCCCGCGGGTCACGTTTCAATCCACGCTCCCCGCGAAGGGAGCGACGGGGCGATTGGCAGCGGTGGTGACTTCCTCGGACGTTTCAATCCACGCTCCCCGCGAAGGGAGCGACAGAAATGGATCGTCACCCGGTAGTAGAGGTGGTTGTTTCAATCCACGCTCCCCGCGAAGGGAGCGACCGTACCCCGTCGTGCACCATGGCGCGTTCGCCATGTTTCAATCCACGCTCCCCGCGAAGGGAGCGACCAACGAGGGCAGGCCGTGCCGGTCGCACCAGTTGACGTTTCAATCCACGCTCCCCGCGAAGGGAGCGACGTTAGAGGCCGGAGAATATCAGGCGATTGTGCGGTTTCAATCCACGCTCCCCGCGAAGGGAGCGACTAGCCCGGTTGCAACATACCTTGTCCTTTCGCGGGTTTCAATCCACGCTCCCCGCGAAGGGAGCGACCTTACGCCGTGGCAAACTCTATTACACCGCAACAGTTTCAATCCACGCTCCCCGCGAAGGGAGCGACCGCGCGCTTTGCTTGCCAGCCTGACCAGGTCGGAGGTTTCAATCCACGCTCCCCGCGAAGGGAGCGACCTGGCCCACCTGGAGACGGAACACAAGTTGGGGAAGTTTCAATCCACGCTCCCCGCGAAGGGAGCGACACGCCGGCGCCAACAAGAACCGCATGTCAGCCTGGTTTCAATCCACGCTCCCCGCGAAGGGAGCGACCGCCCAGCTCGCGCGCCGCAGAGGCGGTGACGGGTTTCAATCCACGCTCCCCGCGAAGGGAGCGACACGAGGCCATCAACCTCTGTTTTTGGCAAATGAAACCTGGGCCACTTGGCAATGAAAAACAGGGCCAGCGAGGTCACCCCGTTTTCAGCTTGGCAATCAAAATCAGGGCCGTTTGGCAATGAAAATCAAGGCCATTTGGCAATGTAAAACAGGGCCACCCGTGATTTTGGGAACCCAAAAAGCCGGGAGGGTGGGATGACAACAGGCGTAGGGCTGGCCCTGCTTCCTTCGTCCGTCGCCATCGCAGCTTCAGGATTAGCGCCGTTCCTGGCTACCCCGTCAATGGCCGGTTTGGGAATCCGGCCTGCTGTTGGCCGGATTCCCAAACCGGTTCATCTCGACCATTGACGGGGTGGCGGACGGTGCTAGACTGGGGGCTAGATGGCGACGGCGAGCAGGAGGCAGCCCTGCTTTCTGAGTCCTGAGCCAGAGCGACAAGGGGGTGAAAAGTGAATGAAGTTGTTGTGTCAAACCTCCTGATGGATCTGTATGGCGAGAGAATCATGGTTGGGACGGTGATACAGAGCTGGTGACATGCTGCATGCGCTGACGAAAGCGATATGACTCACCAAGAAATTCCAGGATGTGGGCCCGATGGGTGAGCCGATCGAGGAGTGCGCTGGTCAGTCGTTCATTGCCGAAGACCTGTGTCCAGTCGGCAAAGTGCAGGTTGGTGGTGACAATGAGCGCCACTTTTTCATGCAAGGCGGAACAGAATTGGAAAATCAACTGGGCGCCGATGTCAGAAAAGGGAATGAAGCCTAACTCGTCCAGGACGATCAGGTGGCATTTCTTGGCTGCGGTTAGGAACTTGGCCAAGCGATGCTGATCCTGAGCTTCAATCAGTTCATTAACCAGGCCGGCGGCGTTGTAGAAGCGAACCTTGTATCCCTGGCGACATGCGGTGAGCGCAAGTGCCGAGGCAACGTGTGTCTTCCCTAAGCCCGGATTGCCCACGAGCAGAATGGGTTCGGCCTGGCGGATGTAGTGTCCCTGAGCTAAGGCGAGCACCTGCTGCTTGTTCAGTTGGGGGACGCAACTGAAATCGAAATCGGCCAGTTCTTTCAGCACAGGAAAGCGTGCTTCCTTGATGCGCATGATTTCACGTTTACGTTCGCGTTCGTTCACTTCCTGTTCGGCCAGGGCGAGGAGGAAGCGATCGTAACTGAGGTTGTTACGGGCGCCATCCTCAGCAAATGGGCGATAATTGCGCACGAAGGTGGGGAGATGCAACTGTTTGAGGTAGCTTTCCAAAAGCAAGAGCGATTCCATCACTTCCCTCCGGACAGCAACTGGTTGTAATGTTGCAAGTTCACGGGTTGGGTGCCGATCTCCCGTAAGCCGGACTGCTCGGTCAATTCGAGCGTGGGGGGTGGCGTATCTGGATGCAGTATCTGGTGCAGGCATAACTTCACTCCCTCGACATGGACACAGTTGTGGAGCAAGGCCTGGCTTACCGCCTGTTCGATCAGGTCGGCCGGATGATCCCGATGCAGTTGCAGGATCTGAACAAATTCGCGTATCCCGCGACCCTCGGGCCACTGCTGTTGCATCTTGTTCAACAGTTGCTCGTACGCCGCCGGCCATGTCGCCCGCCACTGGCGTAAGGGTTTGGCGTGCTCGAAGGCGCCGGGACGTTGCACCAGCAGGGGCAGATAGTGCAGGGGGTCGAAAATGTCCTGCTCGCGTGCGTAAGAGCGGGCATGGTTGGCGATCACTTTGTCGTGATGCATGATCTCGATCCGAAATGGATACGCTCTGACCACCAGTTTGCGCTGTGCCTGGTCCACGGGCACCGAGTAGCGATTGGTTTCGAAGATCACCTGGCTGTACGGGGTCAGTGTCACCGGCGCCGTCACACAGCACGCATAGTCTCGCACGGGCAGTGGGCGCAGATGGGTTCGCTCCTGCTCCCATGCCTCGCCGATCGTGGTTGGCTCGCCTTTCACCTGGCGCAGGTCGTTGGTGCGGCACTTGTCCAGCAAATAGGCGTTCAGTTCGCTGAACGAGGCCACGTGGGGGATGGGAACCAGAAAGTTGCGCCGACTAAACCCGACGTTATGTTCGACACCTCCCTTTTCGTGGCCCTGCGCAGGGGTGCAGAAGTGACTCTCGAAGAGATAATGGCTGCGAAACGCCACAAACGTACGCTGCTCGATGCGACGATGCCCTTGCAGAATCTCAAACACGGCCGTTTTGAGATTGTCGTAGCTGACTCGGTGCGGTACGCCGCCAAAGAATCGGAAAGCCTGCACATGACCGTCCAAGAAACTCTCTTGCTTTTGCGTCGGATAAGCGCACACGAACAGCCGGTGGGAAAAGTTGAGCCACATCAGGAACAACTGTACGACCATCCGTACGCCAGCCATGATGACCGTCGCATCTCCCCAGTCCACTTGAGCTTCGCGACCCGGATCGAACGCCAGCGGCAGGTAAACCGCCGGCTTCCGCTGTGCCTCACGGCATTGCGCTACGTAGTGACGCACGCCCGAATCGCTCCCCCGGTAGCCTTGCTCGTGGACCATTTCATAAATCTTCTGCCCCGTGTACCGCTGCTTACGCGGCAGTCCTTCATTCTCGGCCAGAAGTTCGTCAATCTTTGCCTTGTAAGGCCCCAGCACCGGATCCGCTCGTTGAACTGCCCGCTGGTACGGCTCCGGCTCGGCCAGGTCCAGCGCTTTCGCAATCGTGTCGCGCCCGTGTTTCAGTTCGCGAGCAATCTCACGAATGCTCTTGTGTTGATTGAAATAGGCATCCCGAATCTGGGCATAATCTTCCACCGTCTTCATCCTTCCCTCCGCTACCATGGTCTCGTCGGCTTTTCGCCTCCCCCTTATGATAGCGGAATTTCTCTGGTGGCCCAGATTTCGACTGCCATTTCTCAGCCAGGTGGCCTTACTTTATATTACCAAAAACAGCCGCGCGGCTGTGGCTGAGTTGGTGTTTCAATCCACGCTCCCCGCGAAGGGAGCGACCAGGGCATCAAGCGCACCCACGGCACGCACCGCGTTTCAATCCACGCTCCCCGCGAAGGGAGCGACCAGCGGTTCTTCTTGCCGGTCGCACCAGGCGACGTTTCAATCCACGCTCCCCGCGAAGGGAGCGACATGATGCCTTTGTCATGGCGGTGTGTGATCGCATCGTTTCAATCCACGCTCCCCGCGAAGGGAGCGACCTCCAGGCGCTTTTGTATTCTCGGGCACTTGGAAGTTTCAATCCACGCTCCCCGCGAAGGGAGCGACCTGTGTTGTTGGCACGGGTGACGGGGAGGGTGGGGTTTCAATCCACGCTCCCCGCGAAGGGAGCGACCTCCGTGGGAGTCAAACGGCGGACTCCCACGGCGGGTTTCAATCCACGCTCCCCGCGAAGGGAGCGACGGCGGCTGTCTGAGCTATCCTTGCGCAGTTGGGTGTTTCAATCCACGCTCCCCGCGAAGGGAGCGACCTGGGTGCCAGGTGTTCTTGCCAGCAAGCGTCAAGTTTCAATCCACGCTCCCCGCGAAGGGAGCGACCAGCGGTTGCGACCATCCCTGGTGAGTACATCGGTTTCAATCCACGCTCCCCGCGAAGGGAGCGACAAGCCATCCGACGCCGACGGCGATACCGTAAACTGTTTCAATCCACGCTCCCCGCGAAGGGAGCGACATGCCGGTTTCAGAGCAAAACTCGTCTACATTTGGTTTCAATCCACGCTCCCCGCGAAGGGAGCGACCCCATGGGTCGTTGTCTGCCTGCGCATTGCCCATGTTTCAATCCACGCTCCCCGCGAAGGGAGCGACCACGGTTACGGTGGGCGATTCGCCGCCGCGCGAGAGTTTCAATCCACGCTCCCCGCGAAGGGAGCGACTGGCGTCATTGCCCTGGCCGACAAGCAGGCCCAGGTTTCAATCCACGCTCCCCGCGAAGGGAGCGACCATGCTCGATGGCGGGGGCGGTCAGACTGGCGTGTTTCAATCCACGCTCCCCGCGAAGGGAGCGACGCCTGCCCCGCGGGACGTAATGCGCTGCACATGGGTTTCAATCCACGCTCCCCGCGAAGGGAGCGACATGACGCCCGCCCAGTTGCGCCCCTGGCTCCTCGTTTCAATCCACGCTCCCCGCGAAGGGAGCGACGCGTTCATCGTAGTCGCCTGGATGGTCACAAACACGTTTCAATCCACGCTCCCCGCGAAGGGAGCGACCGCCGAGACTCTGGCTGCGGCGCTGGCGGCGATTGGTTTCAATCCACGCTCCCCGCGAAGGGAGCGACGTGTAGTGTACAGGCGCCGGATTTGTGTATAGGCGTTTCAATCCACGCTCCCCGCGAAGGGAGCGACTTCTGGAAGGTCACGCCCTCCGCCGCCTCGATGCCGTTTCAATCCACGCTCCCCGCGAAGGGAGCGACGTGTGACGTTGCCCGTGGGGACGCTAGAGGCGTGGTTTCAATCCACGCTCCCCGCGAAGGGAGCGACTTGCCAGCGGTGCGAGCAATCACGGCAAATGTGCTGTTTCAATCCACGCTCCCCGCGAAGGGAGCGACGACTATCGGCGCCCACGACCTCGATGCAATCTGGTTTCAATCCACGCTCCCCGCGAAGGGAGCGACGTGCCCGCCTGGACAAAGACATATTTGCCAGGTATGTTTCAATCCACGCTCCCCGCGAAGGGAGCGACCAGCACCGCACTGACGTTCGCCCAGTTCAACGGAGGTTTCAATCCACGCTCCCCGCGAAGGGAGCGACTTTCCAACACAGACCCAGCGGCATGACGATCATCGTTTCAATCCACGCTCCCCGCGAAGGGAGCGACTGGCGCGCGACATACTCGTTGTCCAGGTGGTGTGCGTTTCAATCCACGCTCCCCGCGAAGGGAGCGACATCCCGGACGTGACGTAGCCGGATTTCACCTCTCGTTTCAATCCACGCTCCCCGCGAAGGGAGCGACACATGGCGGCCACGGGATAGCCGGCCGCGGCAAGGTTTCAATCCACGCTCCCCGCGAAGGGAGCGACGTTTGACCCTGGCAAACTATCCTGGTCGGAACTTGTTTCAATCCACGCTCCCCGCGAAGGGAGCGACCGACCAGGATTTTCGTTGAGGGCAACCGGGCGGTGTTTCAATCCACGCTCCCCGCGAAGGGAGCGACCGGTATTTTCAGGAAGCAGGTATACAGGTATTGCCAGTTTCAATCCACGCTCCCCGCGAAGGGAGCGACATCAGCGAAGCCTGCACCTGGGGCAATACGGTCAGTTTCAATCCACGCTCCCCGCGAAGGGAGCGACCTTCCGCCCCTGCCGCCGTCTCTCCGTCCACCGTGTTTCAATCCACGCTCCCCGCGAAGGGAGCGACGCTGGCGTGTCCTGCGATTTAGCAATCAGCAGTGGGTTTCAATCCACGCTCCCCGCGAAGGGAGCGACCCCACGAGCAAGCCCAGGAAGTCCCGCTGGCGAGTTTCAATCCACGCTCCTCGCGCAAGGGAGCGACGGCTTTACGCCATCCTGGCTGCCGGGTTGTTAGCGCTAACCTCAGTTACATGGGTTTCAACCCACGCTCCCCTGCGGAGGGAGCGACGTATGGGCCTGTGTATGCGTACACAATCGGGTCTTGTTTCAATCCACGCTCCTTCGCGGCGGGAGCGACGCTCCAGGCGGCGGAAATCCGCACGAACGATGGAGCCACGCCATCTCGGCAAGGGAGCGACGTGGCGTTATTCCCCATATAGGTGTACAGGTGAAAGTCAACCACGCTCCCCTGGCATGTATAATAGCCGCTCAATGGCGTGCCTGGCAGGCTCTACCAGCTTCGGTACAATCCACGCCCCGCGGGGAGCGACGCACAGCCACACCACCCTGACCCCGACCAGGAAGAATCCACGCCCTCAAGGAAGGGAGCGACACACGTTGGGGGACGGTAATCCAACAACTCGAAAGTTTCAATCCACGCCCCTTCAAGTGCGGCGGGAATAATTCCCTACCAGCGAGCAGCGAACCGCTCGCCGTAGTTTCACATCCACGCTCCCGCGCAAGGAGCGCTGACTCAGCGGGATTGTGGCGTCGGTCAGCAGGGATGTGTTTCAACTATCGCCCCCCCCGCGGGAGCGACGAATATTTTGAGATGATCGTAATCAGCTTTCAGAGTTTCAACCACGCCCCCGCGAAGGGAGCGACGTGGCGGGCCAATCTCGCCGAAATGGGTTTCAATCCACGCCCCCCGCTAAGGGAGCGACCCACGGCAGCCGATTGTGGACGTGTCTACGCAATTGTTTCAATCCATCGCCCTCGTAAAGGGAGCGACCTCCCAGGAGATAGCACACGAGGCGGCAAAGCAGGTTTCAATCCACGCCCCCGCGGCGAGCGACACAGCACCGCGACGGGCGCGGCATTCCGAGTACATGAGCCAATCCACGCTCTAAGGGGAGCGACCGATTGACAAACGGATTCACAGGCGGCTACCAGCCAATCCACGCTCCCGCGGCGAGCGACTGCTGCGGTCAGGCGTCCTTTGGCGATCCAGTTGCGGCTTCAATCCACGCTCCCCTGCAGGAAGCGACTGATGGCCGCAAACGCTGCCATCAGTTCGGTATGTTTTAATCCACGCTCCCCGCGGGATGACCCACACCAATCGAGGCAAGTGGACAAACCAACAGGAAGTTTCAATCCACGCTCCCCGCGGTAAGGGAGCGACCGTTGCTGTCGGTCGCCATTATTTCTGGATCGGTTTAACCACGCTCCCCAAGTAAGGGAGCGAGCGTTACGTTTGGAGGCTGACGGTACCTCCCACAGCCAGCTTCAATCCACGCTCCCGCGAAGGGAGCGACGCTATCCCCACGGGCAGTGACTACTGAAATTCCATTAGCGTTTCATCCACGCTCCCCGCGCAAGGGAGCGACGCTTCTGCGAGGGTGCATTCACGTCGCTCGCGCCTAGGTTTTCAATCCACGCCCCCGCGAAGGGAGCGACTGGGGAGCGGACGCACGCCGGGCAACCCGCAGGTTTCAACCAGCACGCTCCCGCGAGCGAGCGACGCTTTAACGCCGGGCGTCGATCTGGCGAATATCGTGTTTTCAATCCACGCTCCTTAAGGAGCGACTGTCAAGCAGCTGGGTCTATCTCGATCCTGATGTTTCAATCCACGCCCCCGCGAAGGAGCGACTATTGATAGAGGCCGTGGTCGACCGATCGTAGCGTTTCAACTCACGCCCCCCCGCGAAGGAGCGACCAACGGTGCTCCCCGTTTCTCACACCGACGCCAGTTTCAATCCACGCCCCCGCGAAGGGGAGCGACCACGCCCGGTGCATCTGGGACATCAGGCGAGTTTAACCACGCCCCCGTAAGGAGCGACCTGGTTAATGCCATTTCTCACGTAATTGGCGAAAAGGGACGAATTTGTTTTCTAATCCACGCCCCGTGGGCAAGGAGCGACCTCGGCAAGGATGTGCAATGACCTGGCGCAAGGCGTGTTTCAATCCACGCTCCCCGCGAAGGGAGCGACCGGGTTGCTGTTGCGCTTGCAGTTCCGCGGCCGTGTTTCAATCCACGCTCCCCGCGAAGGGAGCGACTTGCGCCAGGATGTACCTGGGAACAATACACACAAGTTTCAATCCACGCTCCCCGCGAAGGGAGCGACCGCAACATCTAGTATACCCTCTCCGTGGGCATACTAGATGTGCCTCACGCTGTTACAATCACCGCAAAGATCGTTGGCTGCATGCCAGATCTTCCAGGGATTTTGGCCTACCTTCAGTGCGAACCTACCGCTAGTTTTGTGTTCACTTGAGGTTCGCAGCACGAGTTTTTTCAAAGAACCAGCGGACCCTCCAAATCCGTGGCAGCCTTAGCACCGAAGTGCTCGACATGACCTCGCCCATTATCTTTCAAGTAGTAGAACCGCAGACTGTCTGTTTCTGGATTGATAAGCTGACGCAGGCGATGCTGCAAGTGCTTCAACTGCGCCGCATCAAGTAAACACTCGAAAACCGAGTACTGCACCCGCTGTCCATAGTTGGTACATTGTCTTGCAACTTTCCGAAGGCGTGTCCTGCCGGCGCTGGTCTCAGTGTTGACATCGTAGGTGATCACGACCATCATGGGTAAGGCCCTCCCTGTTAGTTCCAGAAGAATGGCGGATACGCGTCCAGGTCACCCCGCAGATACCGGGCAAGCAGTGAAGCCTGAACGTGCGGAACGAGACCGAAGGCGACGCGTTCCTTCAGATAGGGATGGATGATCTCATCCCGCTTGCGTTCTTGCCAGGCAGTTACGACAGATTTGCGCGTTTCGTCATCCATCAAGACGCCGCCTCCTTCCTTGCGCAGGAAGCCTTTCCCCGTAATCTGCTTCCGGTTGACCAGCGTGAGCGCCAGGCGATCGGCGAACACCGGCCGCAGCTCCTCCATCATGTCCAAGGCCAGCGATGGACGGCCTGGCCGATCGGCATGTAGGAAACCGACGTATGGATCAATGCCCACAGTCTCCAGCGCAGACGTCACTTCATTGGCCAACAAGGTGTACAGGAACGATAGCAGGGCGTTCATCGGGTCTTGTGGCGGACGGCGGGAGCGTTCTGTGAAATCAAAGTCCTCATGCTGATGAAGGATCAGTTCTCTGAATGTCTCAAAGTAGCGCTTGGCCGCATTGCCCTCGATCCCGCGCAGGGCATCCAGCCCTGTACACTGTTGGATTGACGATAGGCTCTCTTTGAGGGCGGCCGAGGTCGCCCGCAACGCCGGTACATCAACAAGAATTGCATGGTCACGCACAGCCCTTTCGATCACTTTGCGGCTGTTGGCGACCTTGCCTAGCACACATGAGGTTGCGATGGCAACGCAGGTATCTTCCTTCGCGGCAAGCTCATATTGCCGCTTGCGCAGCAGGAGATTACCTTGCACCCTGCCTGTGACGCGTGCCAGGAAACGACCATTCGGATTTAGAAACGCTAATCCCACGTGACGCTCGGCACACGCGCCCATCAACGCAGGGCTGACGCCTGGATAGTTGAAGCAGACGATGCCGTCGAGGTTGTGCAGCGGCAAGCGCATGGAGACAGCGCTCTCTTTCTTGATAACGATATTTTCACCGTCAAGGCTCAAGTAGGCTTCCGGCGTAGTCACATAGAGCACGTTCCCGATCTTCTTCATGGTTCACGCACTTTCGGTCTGCTGTCTGATGTAGGCGGATGCAGGCATGATCTTGTTTTGCAGCTGGGGCAGACAGATGTCGGCCAGAGAACACGACCCACACCCTTTGAATGGCTTGACTCGCGGGGTGTAGCCGCGGTCAAAGTAGTCGTGCATCTCCCGGGCGGCCTTCTGTACCAACTCACGCAGGTCATTCGTGAGGGTGACAGACACGCGCCGGCGTGTCTGTCCATAGTACAAAAAGCCAACCGGGATTGCGATGGCGAGCATAGCCTCCAGGCACATGGCCTGGGCGCAAAGCTGCGCTTCGTCGCAGTGATCTGGCTTGACCTTGCCGTGTTTGTACTCGACCGGCGCGGCGAGATAGCGCCCCTCGCGTCCGGGCAACTGCACGCCTTGTGACGCCAGGGTGAACTCGACCACGTCGCATACACCGGTCAGGCCGAGTGCAGGTGAGGACACCGGCACCGACCGGGTAATGATCACATCCTTCCGTTTTTCAGTGAAGAATGGATCATCGGCCCGCTCATGCATGATACGACCTTCGGCGGTGAGCGCGTTTTCCTGCCATTGGCGCTCAATGTGGATCAGCGCCCACTGCCGGCGACAGAAGATGAAGTGCTGGATGCCAGAAAGAGGCAGCCACGCGTCGGCTGGGTATTCGGCGGTCATAGCTTCTCGATCAGTTCGACCCCCTGGGGAAAATCGGCCCGGTTCACCGTGACGGTGTAATCCGAGATACTGCGCGGCGTGACGGCGCCAGGTTTGCGCTCCACGCGAACGCGTTCGAAGAGCAGATGCGATGGCGCGTTACCGAGATCGCTGTCATGCTTGAATACGAACAGCTTACGCGTCGCCATCTTGCCGCGCGCCGCCGAATGATCGTGCTCGAACATGTTGACCAGTGCTTCCCAAATCAAGCTCAGGTCTTCTTCCGAGAATCCTGTGCCCTTTGTCGGGTCATTGGCGAGTTTGGCGGAGATGTAACCTTCCACACGGTAGAGACCGTAGGGCACGATGTGCTTGCGGCCCATCGTGCGCTCTTTCTCGGCTTCTTCCTCGCGGGTAACGGTCAGGCGGGTGACGGTCACTTCTTGCTGGACAATAGGGTCAATGCTGCGCGAGAAGTTCAGTTGGACGGGGCCGCGCACCTGACCGCAGTTGAGACCGGTGCTCATCACGGCGCCGAAGGTGCGGACATCGAAGAAATTGGCGCATAGCCAGGCGCGGGCGCGCTGCACGTCGTCAGATTTGGCTTTGAAGGTCTTGTCGTCCGTTGGCAAATTGACGGCTTTGTAGGCCTCCACGTGATTCTGATTCAACGGAATGCCTTCCTTGACATAGATGCGATAGCCCGCCGCGTCGCCTTTGACCATCTCCACGTAGTTGCGGATCTTGCGTTTCAGGCAGACATCGGTCACGATGCCGTAGCCTGTTTCGGGGTCAATACGCGGCATGTTGCCCGCATCGGGATCGCCGTTGGGATTGCCGTTCTCTACATCGTAGAGTAAGACGAATTCGTAGCGGTTGGAAAGGGTAGTCATAGCTTGTTCTCCTTCGTGATTAGGGATTGGTGATTCAGGATACGGATTCATCGGATTGCTCAGATTCTTCGGCGCCGCTGCCTTTTCTGGCATAGAACGCAGCGCGCTGGTGGTAGTAGCCCAGCACGAATACACCCTGTTCTTCCAGCGTCAGACGGGATGGGAAGGGCTTTGCGACGAGCATGTTTAGCAGGTCTTGGATTTTCCTGTCCGACACCCCGCCATACTCGGCTTTGGTCGTCCAGTGATGCGAGAGGCGCAGGAGCGTGGGGAATACACTGGCGGGCGCAGCGCAGGCAGACGTGAAGTAGCGGTCCTTAATGGTTGCATTGATGTTCTGTCCGATGGCTTCTCTCTGCGCCTTTTCCAGCACGGCGAACAAACGTCCCAGCACATAGGCGGGATGGGTGTAGAATTCGTTGAGTGACATTTCTAGAGCCTCCTGATAGGGATTTCCGGCTTGATGGCGGTACTTACGGATAAGGTGCGCCTTGATGTACGCGGCGCGGATGTAATTGATCTTGACGTTTCGCCGCCTGCCCTTGTCGGTGGTTTCATCCGAATCGTGCCGGATGCGGTTGAGGATGGCAACGTATAACCCTTCGGGGTAGGGCGCGCCCATGAGAATGGCGCGCATGAAAGACCCGCCCAGCAGTGACCAGGACTGCTTCACTTCGTCATCGCGCCGGGTTACCTTGGGCGAAACGCACTCAGCGAGGATGCGGTATGGTGATAGATAAGTGGGCTGATTGGCATACTCCTTTTCAATTTGCAGATCGTCATAGTGCTGCATAATACGTTCAGCAAACACGCCGAACGGCTCGGTGAGGAAGAAGCGTACTGCGAGACGCGCTGCGCTGGGTGCCAGCCCCAGCACGTAGATGCGCGTATTGTTGTCGAGTCCTTCGCGCAACGCTTGAATATCCAGCGGTTTGGCCTGTTCCACCTTTTCTGCCACCGCGCTCAGAGTTTCTTCAGTCCCCTTCGTACGCTTGCGTTTGGCTTTCCCCTCTTCGCGCTCATCACTCTCTGCGGTTTGCTGGTACTCCGGATTCAGGAAGGCGTAAAACGCGCTGCTGTAACGCTTATCCGTGGCATCCGCCCAATAGACCATCGTGGTGTCACCCAGGTGAATCTTGCGGTTCGGGTTCTGGTTGGAAAGCAAATAGTTGAGTGCAACACCATAGCCCGAAGCCACGCGGCGGCTGACGGGTGAATTGGCCCCCTGTTCTCTCCCGTAGGATGTGAAAGCGTCCAGATTGAAGCTGACCAGCGAAGCCCCTTTTGTTTGCGCGTCTCGCACGCCCTTGATATCGGGATGCAAGCGGGCAATCGGCTCGACCTTCCCCGTCACCAGGCACTGCATTTCGACGGCTTCTTGCCCCAGGGCGTGATCCTCCCAGGCGCGTCGGATTTTTGGGTCGGCCAGCGCGTCCTTACCTTCGACCTGGAAAACCAGATTACTGCCCTCTATGAGCGCGTCCAGATGGTGAGCGATCGCAGGATTCTCTCGCGCCGCTTGCGGATCGTGCCGCTGCAAAAACGCTATCACCGCACGAGCGATGGGGCTATCCACCCCGGAAAGGATTTCGACGTTGTGCCCCCGAAAGGCGTCGAAGCGCTTCTGGGCATAGTCCGGGTCTTTGGCTTCCTTGCCTGTCAGCCCCAACACATAGACTGCGTTGTCGCACATGAAATTCGCAGCTACGTTGACGCTGCGCTTGACCTGCTCCGGCACGTTCATCCGCCGGGGTCTATCCACTGTCTTCTTGCCTTGCTGAACGGGGATGTACAAGGGAACGACGTCTAGTAGCTCGCCCTGTAGTGACAAGTTGAGTGCATGGTTCACGGGCGCATTGCTGTAGCCAGGCTCGGCGACTCCCACCTCCGGATCTTCGCATAATATCTCGTAGTAACGGTAAAGCGATTGTAAGATCATCGCCGCACCTCCCTGGCGAGTTCGCTTACGTCAATCACCCCGTCCTGCATAATGGCGTGATAAAAGCTCGGCTTAATGTCGCGCTGGTTGGTGAAGTCAAGGTCGTAGAGCATCCAACCCAAGTCGCGCTTGCCCGTCAGCGGGCTTTTGGGAATGCTCTCCCTCTCCTCGATGAGTTCGACGCGGGCGGGGAACTCGCGCGTCCCCAGGCAGGGCGCGTGGAAGTGCTGTCCGTTCCGCAGGCGGCGCAGGACGATGTTGTAATGCCCTTCCTCCGTGTCGCGCTCGCCCCATTCCTTGTCTACCTTCTCAAAGTGCGCCTCGATGACGTAATCCACATCCTTCAGGACCATCGCGGCGCGCTGCTGACGGGCTTCGGTGGCGGCGATGTACAGCAGCTTGTCCGCGCCTTTCATTACCTGCAGCGCGTTGTCCACTGATGCTTTTTCGCTCACCTCGTTGCGGCGGATGTTTGTGAACTCCACCTCACGCAGGACGTGGATTTTGTCTATCACCCAACGGATGGCTGGCTTCCAATAGACCGCCTCGATGATGCCACGCGCTGCCGACGGGGTGATTACGTCGTAACTGACGCGTTCGACTTTCATCTCTGGACGGGTGAACAGGGCGTAAGTGCCCTGTATGCGGATGCTGATGCCGTAACCCATGTGTAGAAACCTCCTTTCGGAATAGATGCACTAGAACAACAGTCCATCCCCACCACCGCTCTCAGGGACGAGCAGACCTCGCTGGGGGTCATAGTATTCCTGCAAGTAGTCAGGGTTGAGCACCTGATAATTGTCGTCAATGGTCAGAATTACTCCTTTCGATCTGAGCCGGTCAAATTCGGCCTCGAAAATGGAAACTGTGTAAGGCTGGAGTTTTCGCAGCGTGGACGACGGATACTCGGTGTATTTCAATTCTTCAATCAGTCGCTCTGCCTCCTCGTTGAAGGGGATAATCACGGTCTCGGTCACATCCTCGATGATCTGGAAGGCGCGCGCCGCCGTCTCGAACTTGAATCTACCATCCTGGCTGTCGAAACAGGCCATGATCTTCTTGTAATCGAAAGAGATGGTCGGGTCTTGCAGATCATACAACCGCTCGAAGAACGCCGCAATCGCCAAGACAGAAATTGGCGCGGCGGCGTGGTTGCGCAACACCATACGGGCGACCTCCGCTGTCTGCTTGAGGAATGACGGCATCCGCTTGACGAAATCCGATTTCGGTTCGAAGACAAACATCTGGCTCACGTCCCGGCGCATCTCGCGATTGACGCGCCCCGCCGCCTGATTGATGGAATCCAGCCCGCTGAGGGCGCGATAGCCGACGGGGAAATCCAGGTCAATGCCCGCTTCCATCACCGTTGTCGAGACCACGCGGCAGGGTTGTCCGCTTGCAAGCCGCGCCTTGATTTCCTCCAGCTTTGCTCGACGATGTGTGGGACACATCAGCGTCGAAAGGTGGAAACTCCCCTCGCCCCGCAACCCGCCGAACAGTCCGCTGGCATGGCGGCGAGTGTTGACGATGCACAAAGCTTGTTCATGCGCATTCAGACGGGCAAGCAATTCATCGTCAGGAAGCATCCCCAGATTCTTCACTTCTACGCGCTTGTAGAAGTCGAACAACTCCTGTGGGTTAGGCGTAAGTTCCCTGACTTCCGTCCGTTCGGGCAGGAAGCGCTCCAGTCCGGGCTGAGTGGCGGTACAAAAGACCGCGCTCGCCCCGTAATTGGTCACCAATTCCCAGACACCCGCCATTGCCGGGCGCATGTACTCACGCGGCAGCATTTGGGCCTCATCGAAGATGATGACGCTCCTGGCGATGTTGTGCAACTTGCGGCAGCGCGACGACTTGTTAGCGAACAGCGATTCGAAAAATTGCACGTTAGTTGTTACCACGATGGGTATATCCCAGTTCTCCGCCGCCAGTTTGAGCTTGGCAAGGACACTGTTAGTGCGGTCATCGGGATTCTCACGCTTCCTGCCCTCCCAATCGAAATTGGAGTGATGTTCCAGCACGTTACCTTCGCCGAGAATGCCCTTGAACACCCCTGCATTCTGCTCGATGATGGTCGTGAATGGGATGACGTAGATGACGCGCCTCAAGCCGTGTTCCGCAGCGTGATGGAGCGCGAACGCCATCGAAGCCAGCGTCTTGCCGCCGCCTGTCGGCACGGTGAGCGAGAAGAAGCCGGGTTTCTCCATTCTCGCCCTTTCGATGCACGCGTGGAGTGTCTCGGTGCGCTTGCGATTGATGGCGCTGGTCGGGTTCTCAAACTGCTTCAGGTGTGAGTCCAGCTTACCGCGTAGGGTAGGGATATCATCGTGTCCACCGCGAGGCTTTGCGCCTTTCATGTAGATTTCGGTCTCCTGAAAATCGGCGTCCACCAGTGCCGAATAGACCATGCGTGTTAGGAACGATAGCGAGAAGCCGAGGTTGTCTTTTGCCCAGCGGATGTGCAACCGCTGTGAGAGAGGCAAGGCAGACAAGTCAAGCTCATTTTTGTATGCACTGTAATCTGGCAATTGATTTCTCAGCCGCGCACAGACCGTGCTACCTTCCAGGTCAATCTCGCTGCCGTAATCTGGCAAGCCAGTGTGATGTCCCATGATTGGGTACGTTAGCAGTTGAGCAAGTGCTTCTGACGGAGTACCCTTCAGCATGGCTCTGAGTTCCTTTGCTCCGGCGGTAGAATGGTCAACGCGCGGGCCTCCCTCCAGCCTCCTTTGGAACTCAGAGGAGTATTTGCCCAGGTCATGAGTGAGTCCTGCGATGTACGCCAGCTCGGTAACGTTAGCATCTCTGCCGAACTCGCGCGCTATGTCTGCAGTGTTTCGCAAGTGCTCGATTAGCGGCTGCCCATCCTCCCAGTCTTCCCCCTCGCGTCGGTGAGCAAGGAATCGGGTTGCCGGGGTGTTCACGTTGTCTGTTGCATACAGCTTTGCCAACCTTGCTGTTTCCTTCTCCAAAGCTGCTCTGAGTTGTTTTGTCTCTATCACCTCCACATCTGCCCCCCACCCTCTGATCCACGGCAGCATCTCCCGCGGCTCGGCCACCTGGGCATGCCAGAGCAGGTAGCCGTCCGCCAATTCCTCAACCTTCTCATTCGGGTGCCAACGCGTCTCCAACACCCGCGTACGCACGCGCGGATGAAAGCGCAAGACCACATCCTGCAACGGCTGCTCGCTGGTCCAGATGCCCCAGGCGTTCGCCAGGTATTGACGTGGGTCAAAGTCGGCCGGAATCGAATAGTGCGCGTGCTTTTGTAATTCTACGCGCTGAATGCGCTCCAACTTGAGGGTACGCACTTTGCCTGGCGGTTCCCGCCATCCCACCACGTGACTTGTATGTCCCCACAAGTACGGCTCGATGAAATACGGAGCAAAGTCGTAGTTGTGAACGCTGCCATCGTCCATTTCATGCCAGACACGCACCTTCAAGCCATCTGACCAGGCGCGTGTGAGCGTCTCCATCACCCGCAAGTATCCTGCATCCTGCCGCCGTAAAAGACTGTCCATTTCATCAGCCGATGCCTTCATGTGCCCGGCTATGAGGGGCGCTAACCGTCGGAGTGATTCACCCAGCTTACGCAAGGCCGAAGCCGCGTAAGGGTTGTGCTTGTCACTCCACACAGCCAGAAGTCGGGTAGCCAGGTGCACGGCCAGCGCTTCGTGCAGGGTCAAACGCACATGGGAGAGATACGCGTCGCGATCCAGAACGAGGCGGCCGTCATCTTCTTGATGAATCGGAAACTGACTTGTCAATTCATCAACCGACCGGCTGATGGAAGATCGGTTGACGCCGGTGCGCCGCGCAATTTCGGCCTGCGTTAAGCCCTCCGGATGATCCAAGAGAAGCATCTCGATCTGAAGCAAACGCTCAGCCTTGCCAATGGTCTTTTCTCCCATGATGTCCTCCTTCTCGATGCACCGCCGCTATGAGGCGATAAGCCGAGTAGCCGGCAGGGGTGGTCGGGGATCGCAGTGGCATGAATCAAGAATCCCGTGCTTGGTCAACCGGCCGAGGTTCTAGCATGACCGGCTGCCGTGTTCCTGGCGCTTTTTTCAGTGCAACGGCGGTGCATCTATACCCATTATCTCATACCGTTGCCCCAAATCCCGCAACAAACGCGCCGAGTTTTGTCACTTCTTGCGCAAAAAGAGCGCCAGACGCCCCTTGTGATCCTCGGAGAGCAGAATCCCCGCCTCTTCCAGCGCCGGCAGGCGCCTCAGGACCGTCGAACGTTGCACACCAAGCTGTGCGGCCAATTCACTTACTCGAATCCCCGGCTGCGCCTCGATGAGCTGCGCCATCGTTTCATACTCCGACTGCTTGCGATTCCAGAAAGCCATTATTCACCTCCAGGCTGACACTTGATCTCAGTCTAGCGGCGACCTGTTGCACCTACGGCAACAAAGCAATGGCAGTTTCTATCTGTGTTTCAAATTCGCAGGCCGTTTGGCCTATGTGCGCAGATCTTCCGGCAAAAAACAAAACGGCAGCCCTTCCTCTCGTGATGAACACGGAAGGCGACTGCCGTTTTTGCTTTGCATGGGTCATGGTCAAGCGGAGTTGTCAGCAAGGTGGGGAGATCCTTTTCCTTTGTGGTTCTGGTCTAGTTCATGGCCGCTCGCTCGCTAGGATACCATACCCGCCGCCAGAACGCAACTTGTATCTGTGGTGGCTATTCCCAAACCGGGTTGAACAAAAAAACAGCCAGGCGCCCACGGCATGCTCGTGGAAACCTGGCTGACCTCTTGACGCGATACTGCGGGCCGCTGACGTTACTTGATCCACCCCTGCTGGCGCATGATCTGCGTGACGACGGGGATGCTCACCTCACGCCCCTGGTACGCCTGCCAACCGTAGTAGATGGCGAGGGCATGCGGGACGAAGAAGAGGACCCACAAGCACGCCAGTCCGCAGCCCAGGGTGACGACCGTGCCGATGCTCACCAAAATGGCGGCAATCACTTCGTAGACCAGCGCCGCCAGGTAGAAGCCGATGGACTGTAAGGCATGGTGACGCTGGAACGGCCGATCCTTGTTGCCCTCGGCCAGCAGCAGCACAATGCTGACCAGGGGAATCTGCAGGAGCACCATACCCGCCCACGCCAACGCCGACATCAGCTTGTCATCTGCGTTGACGTCGTAACTGGGCGCCGGCGCCGGGTTGACAGCCGCAGCTTGCGGCCGCACTGGCTCCTCCAGGGTTGGCAGGGTAAACACGGCGTCCGGCGATGGCGCCGCCTGAGGCAGCGCCTCAGGCGCTGCGCTGCTGACCGGCGCTGCTTCTGACGCCGCAGGCAGCACATCCACCTGCCCGGCGGCGGCCGCCAGCTCGTCGCCCGCCGCTTTGACATCGGTGGCTGCGCTTTCAATGGTCTGGTTCATGCCGTCCAACACCGCGGCGGCCTCCGGTTCCACCGGCAGGATCGGCTCGGCATCGGCCGTTGGGTTGGTGGTCTCATTCAGTTCGCTCATCGTATCCTCCTGTGTGGCGCTCAGCGCCGTCGAGGCGCTGCTGCGCTTGTTGCCCTCGAACCTGCGCGCCTGGCGCTGGTTCTCAGCTTATTATACGCCTGGGGCGTGAATAGGTTTCCGGGTTGGCAATGATGACGGGCGTGACAGACCGCCAGAGGGGTCCCTACGGCGTCACGCCCGTGCTAGATGATGCGAAGTATACACAGCGGGCCGCAGCTATCGTGACCTCAGTCCGACGCCCGACTGACGAGGCGCTGAAAAGTGCAAAGTGCGGAGCGCAAAGTGCATAGCGCACAACGCAGAGTGCAAGACCCAGAGCGCAGAGTGCAAAACGGCGAAAGCCGGTCAATTTTCCAGCTGCCGTCTCGAATCTGCCAGCTTCGTTTCTCTGTGCTACAATCCTCTCATCACCTTTGGCTGGAGAGAGGCAATGATGAAGCGATTGGTTTTCATGGGGACGCCCGCGTTTGCGCTGACAATCCTGGAGGCGTTGTGGGCGCGGCAGGAGGCGGGCTGGCAGGTGGTCGGGGTGTTGACACGCGCCGACAAGCCGGCCGGCCGCGGGCAGCAAGCGGCGGCGTCGCCGGTCAAAGCCTTTGCCCTGGCGCACGATCTACCGGTGCAGCAGCCCCGCACGCTGCGTCAGCCCGATCCGCTGGCCGACCTGGCCGCGCTGCAGCCCGACGTGATTGCCGTGGCGGCGTATGGCCTGATTCTGCCGCAGGCTGTGCTCGATCTGCCGCCTGACGGCTGCCTCAACGTGCACGCGTCCCTCTTGCCTCGCCACCGCGGCGCAGCCCCTGTGGCCGGCGCGCTGCTGGCGGGCGATGCGGAAACCGGTACGACGATCATGTTGATGGATGCGGGCATGGACACCGGCCCAATTCTGAGCCAGGCGAAGCTGCCGATCGCGCCCGGAGAGACGCGCGGGGCGTTGATGGATCGCCTGGCTGCGCAGGGCGCTGAGCTGCTGTGCGCAACGCTGCCGGCCTGGCTGGCTGGCGCGATCACGCCCCAGACCCAGGATCACAGTCTGGCGACAATGACCAAACCGCTGACCAAAGCCCAGGGCGCGATTGATTGGCGTTTGCCTGCGGCGCAGATTGCGCGCCAGGTGCAGGCTTTCCAGCCCTGGCCGGGCGCGTTCACGTCCTGGCAGGGACGCCTGTTGAAAATCAACGCCGCCCTGCCTCTGCTTGCACCGGCGGGGGAACCAGGCCGGGTGGCGGCCGATGCGCAGGACGTTTATGTGACCTGCGGCGTCGGCGCGCTGCGCCTGCTGGAGGTGCAGCTAGAAGGTAAACGCAGCCTGGACGCGCTCACCTTCGTGCGCGGCCAACGTGATTTTGTGGGTAGCATCCTTGGGACGCCGTTGCCCCGGCCGCCAGTCTGACTCGCGCCGCGCCCTGATCTGCCTGGCCATCGGCGCACGATTCAGCGTTCAGCATTCCGCCTTCGGCCGTTACTTCAGCGTTTCTTTGAGCCAGTCCATGATTAGCTCTTCAATACCGTTTTGGCGACCCAACATGCGCGTGCCGTGCCCCTGGCCGTCGTAGACCTTGAGCGTGTGCTTGCCTAGCGCCAATTTGTCCAAAACGGCCGCGGCGTCGGCGCTTTCTTTGTCTTCCGAACTGGCAATCAGCAGCACGGGGCGCGGCCCGTAGGCTTGCAGCGGCCCTTCGGTCTTGATCCCTTCGAAGTCCAGGCCAGGCGACAGCAAGACGAGGGTTTTGACGCCCGGCTGGCCGGATGCCAGGTTCAGGCTCAGGTTAGCGCCAATGCTGGCGCCGATGAAACCGATGGCCGCGCGGTTGACTTCCGGCCGGTTCGTCAGCCAGGCATAGGCGGCCGCGGCGTCTTGCGTCATCTTGCTCCATTCGCGCTGGCCCTGGCTGCCGCCATGCCCGCGCAGATCAATGGTCAGCACACTGTAGCCGGCTGTCTGCAGCTGACGCGCCAGGGTGTCCCAATCGCCGCGCTGCCCGCCCACCATGTGCAGCATGGCGACGGCCGGGCTGCTCATCTTGGGGGAGACATAAAACGTGCCTGTCAGGGTCACGTTGTCTGCTGTGGTGATCTCCACCGGCTTGATTTCGCCAGCCGCAAAGGCCTGTACGCCGCCCGTTGTTGACTGATCCTTGGTGGGTGAAACGCCGGCCAGGGGCGCGGGTTCGCTGGTCCCCGCCAATGTGGCGTCGCTGTTGACGCTGGGCATGGAAACCGAACTGGTGGCCGACGCCTGCGCCGGCGGATTGGCGGCCGGGGTCGGCGTCTGGCCGCCTCCACAGGCTGCCAACGCCATCATCAGCAGCACGAGGAAGCCGGAGAGCATCCATGCTCGGGCTTTGGTTGTCATCGTGTTCTTTCCTTTCCTGTCTTCATGTGCGTCGCGCAACCAAAATCATGCGCGGGCTGTCTGAGGTGTAGGTTTCCAGATCGTAGGAACCGTAGACCATTTCTAGTTCGTAGCCGCATAGTTCGAGCAGCAGTTCGGCTTCAGAGCGCCAGAGGAAGCGCAGGTTGAAGGGTACGAGCAGACGCCGCGTTTGCCCATCTGGAAACACTTCATCGTAAACGAAAATGGTCTCTTGAATCTGGTTCGCCAGGTCAATCTTGCGCACCAGCTGCTTGATGACCACGGCGCCAGACTGCGGATCGCGCCATTGGTTGTCAACCATCAGGCGGCCATCGGCTTCGATCAACGTGACAATGTCCGGGTTGAAGAGATCAAGAATGAGCGGACTGCCGGGGCGCAGGAACGCATGCCAGCAGCGCAAGGCCTGGCGTTGATCTTCTTGGGTTTCCAGGTGCATGAAGCTGTTGACCTGGATGAAGCCCATGCCGAAACGCTGTTCCAGGTGCACGGTGCGCATGTCAGCCTGCACCAGGTTCACGCGGTCGCTCAGGCGCGCGGCGGCCAGCCGCTTGCGCGCAATATCGAGCATGTTGGCAGAGGTATCAACGCCGGTCAGCCGAAAGCCGGCCTGCGCCAGCGGCACGGTCACGCGACCGTTGCCGCAGCCAAGTTCGAGGAGCGGCCCATCCACGTGCTCCGCGTAATAACGCAAGAGCGGCATATCATCGGCAAAGGCGCCGAATTCGGTATCGTAGTAATGGGCAAAGCGGTCGTAGTCAATCATGCCTGCGCTGATTCTCCTTCGCAGGCCATTATAACATTGCCCTACTTAACACGCCAACTCGCTCGCCATCTGGGTGCATTTCAGTTTGGGGGTGGGCCCGACGTCGAGCGATTGAGGCTTCGTCGTGAGCGGCTCGACCGAGCGTTCGACAGGCTCACCGCACGGTTCGACAGGCTCACCGCACGGTTCGACAAGGCTCACCGCACGGGGCCTGAGCTTGTCGAAGACCGCTGCAACCACCTCCAAGCCCAACCGAAGCCGGCTACGCAGCGGAACTGAAATGCGCCCGCCACGAAATACAAACCCTCGCGCGCCGTCAGGCCCGATGGAGCCTTCCACCTTAGCCCGATCCGTTCACGGTCGGGCGGCGTTGGTTGCGCGCACGCTATCGGGCCAACGCCGCCGCCGGGCCAAAGGCCATCCGGCTAGAGGTGCAAGCCCTCTGGGGCTACGTCCCGAAATTGAAATGCCCCCCGCCATCTGCCATACTCCCCGCTGAAAGCCGCAACTTGGCGCGCCGCCGTGCGTACTATGGTTTGAATGGGCAGCGAGTCGGCATGATCTCTGCCGTGCGGCCTGTAGAAATCGAGAGAGTCTGAAAGGAGATAGGCTTTTTATGCAAGGCAAACGATTGTATCGCGCGCGCAAGGAGCGTATGATTGCAGGAGTCTGCGGCGGCCTGGCGCAGTACCTGGGCGTTGACCCTTCCCTGGTGCGGCTGGTATTTTTGCTGCTTGGCTTGACGGTCGGCGGCGGCTTCCTGGCCTACCTGGTGTGCTGGATTGTCATCCCCGAAGAGCCGGAAGCGTAGCCTCGTTCGGCCGCCGCTTCAATTTCCCGTCGCAACAACTGCCGGATCGAATCCGGCGGTTGTTTTTTATGGCAAGATCTCCCATGCGGGAAGTGTGCTTTTCGATTGCGCCTGCTTATGCTATACTTGGCGCCGTACAGTTTACCTAAACACGCGGAGGAATGTTGGCATGGATCCTACTGCTTTGCGCATTGGACCTATCACTATCTACTGGTATGGTTTACTGATCGTGACCGGGGCCGTCCTGGCGGCCTTTTTGGCCGCCGCCGAAGCCCGGCGCCGCGGTGAAGACCCAGAGCATGTCTGGAACCTGCTCACCTGGTGTCTGCTGCTCGGCATCATCGGCGCACGGCTCTATCATGTCTTCTCATCGCCGGCCGGCGGCTTCACGGGCTGGGATTACTACCGCAAGAACCCGATTGAAATCATCGCCTTCTGGAAGGGCGGTTTTCGCGGCCTCGGCATCTATGGCGCCATCGCCGGCGGCGTTGTGGCGATTTTTCTGTATGCGCGCGTCGCCAAGCTCAATTTCTGGCGCTGGAGCGACATCGTAGCCCCTGGCATGCTGCTGGCGCAGGCCATCGGCCGCTGGGGCAACTACATCAACCAGGAACTCTATGGCCCTCCCACGACCCTCCCATGGGGCATCACCATTGACGGCCTTCACCGCTTTGGCCCCTACATTGATCTCAACCAGTATCCGCTAGAAACCAAGTTCCATCCGACTTTCTTGTATGAGTCGCTCTGGAACCTGCTCGGTTTCCTTCTGCTGATCTGGCTGGGCCGGCGCTTTGCCAATCGCCTGCGCGACGGCGACATTGTCGCTGCCTATCTGCTGACCTATTCGGTTGGGCGTCTGTGGGTCGAAATCTTCCGGCCAGATGCCTGGGCCATTGCTGCCATTCCCACCGCGCAGATTATTGCCCTGGTCTTGATGGCCGCGTCGCTAGCGTTTCTGTTCATCCGTCATCGCGACTGGCAGCCGCCGGAGACATGGATCACGCGCAAAACGGCCGCGGCCGCCGCGCTGCCTGCCGCGGGCCTGGATGATGTCAGTCCGCCGCCAGCGTCTGATGAGGTCAACACCGCGGCGGCTGAAGGCTGAGCGGTTGCCCCGAACCCACACAAGCCAGTCAGGCGTTGATGGCTGCGGCTGACAGCCTGCCAGCGCCGGTGGGCATGGAGGTGAAAACATGAGCGGACAACGTCGTTTGTGGCGCCTGGCGCTGATGGCGGCGTTCCTATGCCTCCACACCGGCGCCGCGGCCGCGTTGCCGCCGACCGAAACCGACGCGCGGCGTCAGCCAATCGTTGGGCAGATTCTGTGGCCGGCCAACGGCGTTGGAGTTTGCGTGAGCGCGGGTTCCCAGAACGCGCATAACCTGGTGAGCGATGGGCTGCAAGGCGCTATCGTGGTGTGGAGCGATGCGCGGCCAACGGCCAACGGCGCGGATATCTATGCACAGCGCCTGAGCGCCGGCGGCATGCCGCTGTGGGCTGTCAACGGCGTTGGGGTCATCACCGCGGACAACGACCAATCCGAGCCAAAGGCGATCAGCGACGGCGCCGGGGGCGCGCTGCTGGCGTGGAATGATCTGCGCGGCGGCCGCAGCGCCATTTATGCCCAGCGGCTGGATGCTTCGGGCCAAGCGCTGTGGGCAGCCCAGGGCGTCAGCGTCACAACGGGCGCGGCCGACCACCTCATTAGCCAACTCTTGCCTGATGGCAGCGGCGGCGGGTTCGTGATCTGGGAGGAGAATACGGACCAGGACCGTTTCGACACCAACCTTTTCGCACAGCGCATCAGCGCCGAAGGCGCGCGGCTGTGGACGGCCCCCGCTGCGATCACTCTCGCCGCGGGTGAACAGTTCGACCCGGTCGCGGTGCGCGACGATAATGGCGGGTTCATTGTGGTGTGGGCCGACCTGCGCGCGGCCTCCGACCAGAATCTCTACGCGCAGCGCATCTCAGGCAGCGGGTTGGCGCTGTGGGCGACGGATGGCATACCCGTTAGCAGCAGCGCAGCCTTGCCGCGACTGGGGGACATCGCACGCGACGATCAGGGCGGCGTGTTCGTGGCCTGGCATGACTATCGCAGCCCAGGGGGCCAGGCGGACGCCTACTTGATGCGCTTGACCGCCAGCGGTGATCGGGCCTGGTCGGACGATTTGCCTGTGATGGCCGCCGCAGACCTGGCAGAAATGCCAACCGCCTTGATCGCTGACGGCGGCGGCGGCGCGATCATGCTGGCCGACGTCTCGGATACGAGCGAGACGCCGAACACAGATGTGATGGCGCAGCGCATTGACGCCGGCGGCGCCCTTGTCTGGGGGCCGCAGCCGGTCAATGTGACGCCGTGGGCCGCGCAGCAGACTGCGGCCGTGGCCGTACCGGACGGCAGCGGCGGCGCGTATCTGGCCTGGATGGACGGCTTTTCCGATCCACTGGGCTTTGACCTGGTCGCACAGCACCTCGACAGCGCAGGCGCGGCGCTGTGGCCGGGGCATGGCGTTGTGGTGGTTGCCTCGCCCGGCGTGCAGAATCATCCGCAGGTGCTGAGCGACGGCGGCCGCGGACTGATCATCGCCTGGCAAGATTTCCGCAACGACCCTGACATTCCCGACCTGTATGCGCAGCGCATCAGTGAAGTCAATCAACTTATTTTCCCATTGGCGCGTAAGAACAGCCGCTGACATGACTTCCGGTTCTTCAACACTTCGGAAGCCTGAAACTTTTCGAGGAGGGATGATCTATGAGAATTGCGATTGGCAGCGATGAACGAACCCACTTGACCGATTTTGTGGTGCATACCCTGCAGAAGCAGGAGCATGAGGTTTTCTTGTTTGGCCCCCTGGCCGAAAATGACCCCGACAGCGACTGGCCGCTGGTGAGCAGCCATGTGGCAGAAGCCGTGGCTGGGGGACAAGCCGATCAAGGCATTGTCTTTTGTTGGACTGGCACCGGCGCCTGCATGGCCGCCAACAAGGTGCCTGGAGTGCGCGCGGCGCTGGTGCATGACGCGGAGACGGCGCGCGGCGCGCGCATCTGGAATCACGCCAATGTGCTGGCATTGAGCCTGCGTCTGACGCCGGTGGGTGTGGCGAAGGAGATTTTGGATGCCTGGTTTGCGACCTCAACCGCCGAAGGCGAGGCGCAGAGTGAATGGAACCTGGCGCAGATCGCGCACCTGGCCGCGATTGAAAATCGCTATCGCGGGGACTGACATTGAAAAAGACATCGGGTTTCACGCAGAAACCCGATGTCTCACAAGCCTACTCGATCTCGACCAGCACTTCGTTCAGGGAAACACCCTGGCCGGCCCCGACATTGATCTTGCGCACCACGCCCGTGCGCGGCGCCCTGATTTCATTCTCCATCTTCATGGCTTCCAACACCACGACCGGCTGCCCCGGTTCAACCTCATCGCCTACCTTCACGAGAATGCGGGTGATAACGCCGGGGATGGGCGCCTTGATGCGCCCTTCACGACCGGCTGGATGCGCAGCCGCGGATTCCATGTCCACGACAGTCAAGTCGCCGTAGCGCCGGCCGTAGCCCTCGATCCATTGCAGATCACGGTCTAGCACGATTTCATACGACCGATTGCCCACCAGGATCCAGTCCAGACTCTCCGGGTCGCTCAGGCTCTGCACCATCACCGGCATGGTCTGCCCATCCACGGTGACGCGCAGGTCTGTGTCGGATTGGGGGACGGCCTCCACCTGGATTTCGTAGGTGCGCGCGCCGATGGTAACGCCAATCTTGTTCATTCGTCTCTCTCCTAACTCGGCAGTCGGCGGCTGTTGCGATGCCAGCCATCCTGGAAACGGCCTGGCGTCACCGGGCGGGGGCGCTGGTTGCGGCTGATGAAGGCCACCGCCGCCGCCACCGCCATGTCGCGCAGTTCAATTTCGGGTTCGCCCTCCAACAAGGGGCGATCCAGAAAATCCACGGTGTAATTCCCGGCCAGGAAGTCGGGGTCGGTCAGGATGCGCTGATGATAGGGCAGGGTGGTGCGCACCCCGCGAATGGCGAATTCTTCCAACGCGCGCCGCATGCGATTGATACACTCGACACGCGTTTCGCCCCACACAATGAGCTTGGCCAGGATGGGGTCGTAGCGCACCGGTACGCTGCAGCCGTTGTAGGCGTAGGTGTCGACGCGTACATTGGGGCCGCCCGGCAGGCGGAACCGGTCCAGTTTGCCGGGGCTAGGCAGGAAATTGTTCCACGGATCTTCGGCATTGATGCGACACTCCAACGCCCAACCTCGGAACTGAATCTCTTCCTGGCGAAACGCCAACGGTTCGCCTGCGGCGATGCGAATCTGTTCGCGCACCAGGTCAACCTGCGTCACCTTTTCGGTCACCGGATGCTCAACCTGGATCCGCGCTTTCATCTCGGCAAAGTAGAAGTTGCCTTCCATGTCCATGATGAACTCGACTGTGCCGGCGTTGCAGTAGTTGAACAGGCGCGCAATGTCAAGCCCCATTTGCCACACGTGTGCACGCTGTTCCGGCGTCAGATTGGGCGACGGCGACTCCACAACCAGCTTCTGGCTGTGGCGCATAATCGAACCGTCGCGCTCACCCAGGTGGATGAGATGGCCGTATTGGTCGCCCAAGATCTGCACTTCTACATGCCTGGCTGGCATGATGGCCTTTTCCAGGTAGACATGCTCATCCCCAAAAACGGTGCGCGCTTCAGCCTGCGCCTGACGCACCGCACGCTCCAGCTTGGAGGGCTCTGTCACCAGGCGCGTGCCGCGGCCGCGCCCCCCGCGACAAGCCTTGATCACCAGTGGGTAGCCGATTTGTTCGGCCAGCGCCTGCACGCCGTCCATTTCACCCTGGCAGAATGCTTCCGGTATGTAGTGCGGCACCGGAAAGCCCGCCGCCGCCACGCGCTCGCGCGCGCCCAGGTTGTCGCGCAGCGCGCTGACGACGGAGCTGGGCGGCCCGATGAAGACAACGTTGGCGGCTTCGCACGCTTTGACGAAGTCCGGGTCCTCCGCCAAGAATCCATAGCCGGGATGGATGGCATCGGCGCCCGTCTCTTTCGCTGCCTGCAGCACCACCTGGTGATCCATGTAGCCCAGGCTGGAATCGAGGCGCACGACCTCGTCAGCAAAACGCACGTGCAGCGAGCCTTGGTCCGATGGCTCGAACAGCCCCACGGTTTGAATTCCCAGGTCTCGACAGGCTCGAATGATGCGCACAGCAATCTCGCCGCGGTTGGCGATGAGAACTTTTCTAAACATATACACCCCTCTCGTTTGGTGGACTACATGGGCGAGACGCCGTGCTTCTTCGGCACGTGGCGTTCCTGCTTGGACAGCGTCACTTCCAGGGTGCGAATGAGCGCGCGGCGCGTATCGCGCGGTTCGATCACATCATCAATCAGGCCGCGCGCCGCCGCCACGTAGGGGTTATTGAACTTCTCTTCGTACATGGCAACCAGCTCCTGGCGCTTGGCCTCTGGGTCGGGCGCCTCCTGCACCTGTTTGCGGAAGAGAATGTTGACCGCGCCGTCCGCGCCCATCACCGCGATCTCAGCGTTGGGCCAGGCGAAGAGATAGTCGCCGCGCAAGCCTTTGCTTGACATAACACAATAGGCGCCGCCGTAGCTCTTGCGCAGGATGATCATCAGTTTGGGCACGGTGGCTTCGCTGTACGCGTAGATCATGCGCGCGCCGTTGCGGATGATGCCGCCGTACTCCTGGTTGGTGCCGGGCAGGAAACCAGGCACATCTTGCAGGGTGATGATAGGGATGTTGTACGCGTCGCATAAGCGAATGAAGCGCGAGGCCTTGAGCGAAGCCTTGATGTCAATGCACCCGGCCAATACCATCGGTTGGTTGGCGACAATGCCAACCACGTAGCCGTTGAGCCGGGCAAAGCCGATCACCATATTTTGCGCCCACAGCTCATGGATTTCGGTAAACCGGCCATCGTCAACCACGCTGGTGATCACCTGCCGCACGTCGTAAGGCTTGTGCGGATCCGTTGGTACAAGCTGCTCCAGTTCGGGGCAGCGCCGATTGGGGTCATCCACCGGCGGCACGTAGGGCGGGTCATTTTGACTGTTCGACGGCAGGTAGGAGAGCAGGTTGCGCACCTGGGCCAGGCACTGCTGATCGTCCTGAGCCAGGAAATGGCTGACGCCGCTCTCCTGGCTATGAATCAGACCGCCGCCCAGCTCATCCAGGCTGACTTCTTCATTCATCACCGCCTTCACCACCTCTGGGCCGGTGATGAACATGTAGCTGTTGTCGGTCATAAAGATGAAGTCGGTCAGCGCGGGTGAATAAACAGCGCCGCCTGCGCACGGCCCCATGATGACCGAAATCTGCGGGATGACGCCAGAAGCCTCGCAGTTGGCGTCGAAGATGCGGGCATAGCCGCCGAGACTGTCCACGCCTTCCTGGATGCGCGCGCCGCCGGAGTCGTTGATGGCGATGAAGGGGCAGCCGTCACGCAGGGCCATGCGCATCGCCTTGACGATCTTGTTGGCGTGCATTTCGCCCAGGGAGCCGCCCATGACGCCGGCATTTTGCGACGCCACGTAGACGTGCCGGCCGTTGACCTGACCAAAACCGGTGATGACGCCGTCGCCATAACGCGAGGCCCGGCCGTCCAGGTAGGTTTCGGATCGCGGCAGCACCAACGTGTCAATTTCGGTGAAAGTGTCGGGGTCAAAAAGCAGCTCGATGCGTTCCCGCGCGGTCAAGCGCCCTTTCTTGTGCTGGGTTTCGGCTTCTTTGGCTGTACCCGCGGCAATGGCCTTGCGGTCGCGTAGTTTTTTGATATATGATTCCATGAAAAAATGCTCCTATCGAATCAGCGTGAGACCGAAGATCAGAGATCGGCGGCCTGCCGCGCAACTTTTTGCTGTCCTGTAAATTTCTGTTTGTTCGCCTACATGGTTATTTCATCAGGTCCGATGATCGTCAGCACGAATCCGCCGCGTAGGCTCCACCACCCGTGCATGACGGCGCTGGCGGGGGCAGCGGGCGTGAAGGTGACTTGAAACGATTTCCATACGCCCTCGGCCGGCTGATCAAGATCAAACTGGCATTCCACCCGCCGCGTGTCCACAGTCAAACCCAGCTTGACGGCTTTCAGCGCCGCTTCTTTGGCGCTCCAGATTGCGGTGGTCAGGGTGTCACCCCATACCGGCGCTGCGGCCTGCACCTGCCGTGCTTCCGCGTCGGTGAAAAATGTCTCCACGAAATTCCATGCGCGCGGCCGCACACGTTCGATGTCCACGCCAATGACCTGCGTGGTCACTGCGCAGAAGGCCCATTCTTCACAATGGCTAATGGTCAAACAGGCCGCCAGCCGGCGACGCGTCGAGGTCGCGTGGCGCGCCAGGTGATGGGTAGGGTGCTGCTCGTGCAATTCGACAAAGGGCGATCCGTCTTCTTCATTCTTGATTTCGATGCTGTCCAGAGCCATGCGTTGACTTGTGGTTTCCACAAGAAATCGCTGCACCAGGTGCTTGGCTGTCCAGCGTCCAAGCAGCCAGTCGTGACGGCGCTTGGGCGTGCGCAGCGCGTGAAAATGCTCGAGCTCGGACGCGCTCAGCAGACCCGGGGGCGGCTGACCGCGTTCCAGGACGGGGTGCGCGCCGGTGGATTGAACAAGCCAGTAAATCATGGATGGATCCGGATCTGGCGCAGCAAAACGACGGCCCACAGCTCAATCATCGCCGCTGTCTGGATCGCTGACTCCCATGGCCCGCAAACGTGCCTGCAAGCGCGCCAGCCGCGTTTCCGCATCCTCGGCGCGCTGCCGCTCAGCCTCGGCGCGCTGCCGCTCAGCCTCTTCGTGCCGTAGGACGAGTTTGCCATCCGCCGTGTAGAAACGCAGCCAGGCAGTATCCAGCGCGTGATAGCGACCATACCAATGACCGATCCACAGGTTGAGGGCTTCACTCCATAGCCAGCCCTGGGCATTGGGCTGCAAAGCCACGTAGGCATCACCGTGCAAATGCCAGCCCATGAGCGTCTTCGTTTCTGGATCGTAGCAGAAGTAATCTGGCGTGCGGAAGGTGTGCGCGTACAGGTCTTTCTTGGTGGTCAGGTCGTTATTGCGTGTAGATGCTGACATCAGTTCGATGATGAGATCGGGATAGCGGCCATTTTCTTCCCAGACCACCCAGGCCTCGCGCCCGTACGAGCCGTCTACATTGAGAACGACGTAGAAATCTGGCCCTTTGTAGTCACGATGGCGCACTTGCGCCAGGCTGTAGTAGATAAACATGTTGCCGCCAGCGTAGAAATCGGTGCGCTGACGCCAGGCGTAGTGGATCAGTTCCAGGAAAAAGGCAATTTGTGCCAGGTGCCAGGGCGATTCCAAGGGTTCACCATCCTCTGTTGGCAGTTCTAGCAGGTCTCCGTGAGTCTTCAGCAGTTCGAAAAGTTCACGGTCGCCGACGGTCGGCCGCGAACGGGAAGGAACCCAAATGAAATTGGATCCATCTCCCCACCCGTCCCCATTCGTGGGCACGGGTAGGTCTGACCGGGTCATCACGTCAGCCCCCACCTCCTCAGCCGTTTGTTGCATCGTCTTTCTCCGCTTGGCAGTCCATTGTTCGGTGCAGATTTGACTCAGCCGCGCCTGGTGCGATCCTGGCGTTTTTCTGCAAAAACGCCCATGCGGGGGCGCCACGATCATGCGCCAGCGTTGTCGCCCCAAGTATAGCCCCAGCCGCGGCTGTCGTCAATCCCTTGCGCGGGGGCAGGGGTGACAAGACTTCGGAAGTCTACCAGACTTCCGAAGTCTTGCTTGCTCCACTGCTTACGCCAGAATTGCTTGCAGCGGCGCCAGCAGATCAGCGCTGACGCTGCCGGGCATGGGTACAGTCCGGTAGCCGCGCATGTCCACGTAGACGTTGCCGCTCTCGTCTACGACGACGGCGTCGAAGGATTTGCCGCCATCCACCGGCGTTACGCATGCGTAGAGCCGCTGGCCGTTGGCCTGCTCCGGCTGGCGATAGGCTGTAACCCGCCCAATCGCCATCGGCAGCGCCATGACGCCGGTTGTCGCCATTTCCCAAATGCCCGCGGTTTGGAAGCAGAACTCGATCAGCCGCGGCGCCATCACGGTTTCGGCCGTGTCCGGCGCGGTGTTGGGCGGCAGGAGGTGCGTCATCCGACCGACCACAACGCCGCCTGCCATGCCGACCTCATCCAGCACCTGGTAGGCCGGGCCGTGGAAGTAGATCTTGTAGATGTCAGCCGCGGCGACGGTCTTGCCAATCGGCGCCGGCAGGCTGGCGACCGTGGGTGACTCCAGCTCGGCTGCCGTCAGCCGCACATCGGCCGTGAAGTGAACCTTAACCTGCGGAGGCAGCTCTGGCTTGGGCGCCGGCGTGGCGCCGGTCAGCGTGGTGTGCGCTACGATCTCCCCGTTGGCGCCGGCGCGAGCCGTTGCCTCCAGGTACAGCGTGCGCGGCTGGTGGCGGAAGAACTTGAACGGCGCCATGAACTGCTCATTCTCGATCGCAGCCACCTGGTAGCCGGGGAAGAGGAGCGTCGCCAACTCGGCAAAGCTCTCCGTGCCCATCACGCCAGGCAGGACGGGGACGCCGTCAATTCGATGATCGAACAGGAAGGGCTGCGCGTTCGGATCGAGGGTGGTTTCCACCTCCAGGCCGCCGTAGAGCCGCGCCGCCTTCACCACGCCAATCATCGGCAGCGGTCGCTGGCGTTTCGCCAACATCGCCTGAACCTTGTCTACATCCAGGCCGCCGGTCACGTCTTGTTCACTCATCAGCGCGCCCAGCCGCTGGCCGACGACGATTTCGCCTCTGAACGCGCTGTAGGTCAGCTCGCGGCGGATCGTGGGGACGCCCACTTCGGGCGGCAGCATATCAATGCCCAACATCTCCATGACCTTGGGCACCGAGCCGCGCGTCGCCATGCCAATGCTGCCCCACGCCGTCCAGTCCAGGGCAATGCCGCGGGTCTGGGGACGCCAGGCCTTCATGCTGCTGCTGATTTTGCACAGCAGGTCATTGGCCGCGCTGTAGTCGCTCTGCGCGGCGTTGCCGAAGCGGCCGGCCACTGAGCTGAAGACCACGGTGGCGCCAATCGGCATTCCCGTCGCGGCCTTAAGCAGGTTGAAGAACCCGTCCGCCTTGACGTCGTAGACCAGGGCGAACTGGTTTGGTTCCTTGTCCGGCAGCGGTTTGTCAATCAGCAGGCCGCCGGCGTGCAGAAGCACATCAATGCGCCCGTATCGCTGGCGAATGTCCGCCACCACCGCGGCCACCGACTCTCCGTCGAGCAGATTGATGCTGTGGTAGTGCGCGGTGCCGCCGGCCGCTTCCACGGTTTCGATCGCACGCAGCGCGGCTTCGTTACGCTCGATGGTGATGATCTGTTTGTCAATTTCCACGGGCGTTGGCTTCTTGCCGGCGGCGCGGGCACGTTCGATCAGCGCCTTCTTCAGCGCTTCTTTGTCGCTGCGGAAAAGGCGGATGTCTTCATCGTCGCGCTGCGGCGGCGGCACGACATCCAACAGATAGAAGATCCCTTCGCTGGCGACCGCCAGATCGGTGGTGATGGCGCTGGTGATGCCGCCGGCTGCGCCCGTGACCACAAATACCGTTTCCTTGCCCAAGGTCAGGCCAGCGCTGCCGTCACGCGCAGGCAGCACTTGCAGGGTTGGCGAGTAGCGGACGCCGTCCCGGTAACCGACCTCGATGACGCCGGGGTCGAACAGTGTTTCTGCAATCAGGGCCTCGGCTGGCTCTGCGGTCTTGCGGCTGGCGTCGAAGTCCACCGCTTTGACCAGCGCCTGCTCACGCTCGCGCTTGAAAGCCTTGCTGAAACCGACCACGCCGCCGCCGAGCGGCGCCAATGCGCCCTCCGGGCCGTAGCCGTGCAATCCGCCCAGGCGTACGCCCGCCACCAGGAAGTTGGCCGGGCCGCTGACCGCCTGGAACAACGCGCGCATCGTGGCGTAGAGGTTCTTGACCCGCACGCGGTTAGCTTCGCGCCAGGCCGCCAGGTCCATTTCTTCCAGCCCTGGCTCAGCGTCAAGCGCCGGCAGCCAATAGACGCCCTGGATGGGGCCGGCCGCCAACCAGTCTTGCAGCTGCCCAACGAGCGCATCCATCGCCGGCGCATCTTCCAGCACCAACACGGTCACGCCGCGCTTCTGCAAGCGGCTGACCAGGGCCTTGCCCACTCCGCCCTTGTCCATCATCACGACGACGCGACTGCTCGCATCGAGCGCCACGCCGGTCGGCTTGCAGAACTCCAACGCGGGCCGCACTGATGGCACCACCACACGCCGCGGCGCTCTTTCCGACTCTTCTAGTGTGCCGAAGGTCTTGACGATGGCTTTGGGCTTCGGCGGAGGGGGGACTGAGATTGGAGACTGGAGATTGGAGACCGTGCCTGGCGCCGCGGCCATCGCACCCTGCCCCGTGACCTGATCTCTGGTCTCTGGTCTCTGCTCTCCGGCCAAATCCGGCCGATTCGACAGCACGAACTGGATCACGCTCGCCAGGGTGGGGTAGTCGCGCAGCTTGATGTCATCGCGCCGCGGGATGTCAAAGGCCTGGCGAATGGCGGAGAAGGTCTCGGCCTGCTTGACCGTGTCAATGCCCAGGTCGGCCTCCATGTCCAGCTCCAGGTCCAGCATATCCTGCGGATAGCCGGTTTTTTCGGCAACCACCGTCAGCACCTTGTCCGTCACCGTTGATCGGAGATCGGAGGTGGTTGAGACCGGAGATCTGAGATCGGAGATCTGGCTTGGCGCGGTTGCCGCACCCTGCCCCGTGGCCTGGTCTCTGGTCTCTGTTCTCTGGCCTCCCGCGAGGTCTGGCCGGTTCGACAGCACGAACTGGATCACACTCGCCAGGGTGGGGTAGTCGCGCAGTTTGATGTCATCGCGCCGCGGGATGTCAAAGGCCTGGCGGATGGCAGCGAAGGTCTCGGCCTGCTTGACCGTGTCAATACCCAGGTCGGCCTCCATGTCCAGCTCCAGATCCAGCATATCTTCGGGGTAACCTGTCTTCTCCGCAACCACGGTCAAAACCTTGCCAGTGACCTGAGATCGGAGATCAGAGGATGCTGCGACCGGAGATCGGAGATCGGAGATCGGGCTTGGCGCCGCGACGCTCGTCGGCGCGGCCGTCGGACTCTGCCCCGTGGCCTGGTCTCTGGTCTCTGGTCTTCGGTCCTCCGCCAAATCCGGCCGGCTCTCGCGCACGAAATCTACCACGCGCTTGAGCGTGGGGTAGTCGCGCAGCTTGACCTCGTCGCGGCGCGGAATATCGAACGCCTCCCGGATGGCGGCGAAGGTCTCGGCCTGCTTGACCGTGTCAATGCCCAGGTCGGCCTCCATGTCGAGTTCCAGATCGAGCATGTCCTGCGGATAGCCGGTCTTGTCCGCAACAATGGCAAGCACTTTGTCCACAATCGGCGATCCGGCTGCGGAGGTGACTGAGATTGGAGATTGGAGATTGGAGACTGGGCCTGGCGCCGCGACGCTCGTCGGCGCGGCCATCGGACTCTGCCCCGTGGCCTGGTCTCTGGTCTCTGGTCTTCGGTCCTCTGCCAAATCGGGCCGGCTCTCGCGCACGAAATCCACCACGCGCTTGAGCGTGGGGTAGTCGCGCAGCTTGACGTCGTCACGGCGTGGAATGTCGAACGCCTCCCGGATGGCGGCGAAGGTTTCGGCCTGCTTGACCGTGTCTATGCCCAGGTCAGCCTCCATGTCCAGCTCCAGGTCGAGCATGTCGCTGGGGTAGCCGGTCTTCTCAGCCACAATCGCAAGGACTTTGTCAATCACCGGAGATCGGAGGTCGGAGATTGGGCTTGGCGCCGCGACGCTCGTCGGCGCGGCCATCGCACCCGGCCCCGTGGCCTGATCTCTGGTCTCTGATCTCTGCTCTTGGACCTCTGGCCTTTGCTCTGCCGCCAAATCCGGCCGGCTCTCGCGCACGAAATCCACCACGCGCTTGAGCGTGGCATAATCGCGCAGCTTGATGTCGTCGCGGCGCGGAATACCGAAGGCATCGCGCACGGCGGCGAAGGTTTCGGCCTGCTTGACCGTGTCAATGCCCAGGTCCGCCTCCAGGTCGAGTTCCAAGTCAAGCATATCGCTCGGATAGCCGGTCTTTTCAGCCACCAAGGCCAGGACCCGTTCGACGACGGTATCTTTGGCGGGCGCGGCCGGCGCTTCAACCATCACCGGCGCTGGCGCTGGCGCCGCAGGCGCGACAGGCTGGGTGACTGACGCTACAGGCGCGACAGGCTGGGTGATTGGCGCCGCAGGCGCGACGGGCTGGGCGACTGGCGCTGCAGGCGCTGGTGGAGTCTCGCTGGGGGCAGGTTTTGGCGCAAGCGGTGCAGGCGGCGGGGCCGTCACGGCCGGGGGCGCCGCAATGGCTGGCGCTGCAGGCGGCGCGATGACCATCGGCGCCGGCATTGGGTGAGCTACGCCCGCGCCATCGCCGGCAGCCAGCGTACGCACGACAGGGCCGGTGCCCACACGCCAGGTGCTCGGCGCGGGTTGGCGCATGGGAGCTGCTTCGCTGCGGATGCGCAGCACGCGCTTGACCACCTCGGTTTCGGCGCGATCGTAACCGCTGACGTCCTCCAGCCAACGCTGGTAGAGCGCCTTGTTGTCGGTGCGATCGAACGCGCCGGGGATGCGCCGCGTCAGGGTCATGGCAATCTGCGAGCCAAAGCCGGCCGCCAGGTGCAGCGCGTACTGCACCGGGTAGCGGCCGCCGCGGCTGAGATTGAGCATGCCCAGGTCTGGATCCACTTCCTTGAAGTTGGGCACGGGCGGTACGATCCCGTACTCCAGAATCTTGACCGCGATCACGTCCTCGACGCCGACCCCCATCGGGTGGCCGGTGAAGCCCTTCGTGTTCGCCATAATGATTTGGTTGGTGACATCGCCGAAGGTGCTGCGCAGCGCGATGACCTCGGCGGCGGCGCTGCCCCCGCGGGCCGGCGTGAAGGTTTCATGTGACATGAAGACCATCTGCGGCGCCATCGTGCGGCGGTCTACGCCGAAGCGACGCTCGGCTGCGATCACCAGGTTGTTCATCACCAGGGCAATGTGGTCTACGTCCAGACGGGTGCCGTGGAAGGCGCTGTTGTTGGTCTCGCTGCTCAGCAGTTCAACGATGCCGCGCATCCCGCGCTCGCGCACCGCGTCTTCGCTTTCCACGACCAGGGCGCACGCGCCCATGCCCAGGAGGGTGCCGTGGCGGCGACGGTCGAACGGCAGCGCTGCTTCTTCCACTTTATCGTCGGTGGCAGCCGCGCCGGTTGCCAGGAAGCCCGCGCCCACCCATTCCATCAGGTTGTCGCTGGTCACGTCGTCCGCGCCGACCACGATCACGCGCCGGCAGCGGCCGCCGCGAATCCAGTCCTCGGCAATAGACACGCCTTGCGCGGTGCTGGCGCACGCGGCGTTGACCTGGGTGTTAGGCCCACGCGCGCCGATGTATTCGGCGAACTGGCTGTGGCCCATGGCCAGGATGCGGAAGAGGAAGCGACGGTCGAAGACGTACGGTTCTCGCGCCAGATCGTCGCGCGCGGCGTTGATGCGCCGGTCTAGTTCCAGTAGGGCCTGGTTCTCATTGACGTAGCCGCGCAACGCTTGCAGCATCTCCAGATGGTGCAGGCGCTCTTGCCAGAGGTAGTAACGCCTCATCTCATCGGCGAAACGGTCGCCGCCGGGGAAGGCGCTGGCAAAGATGATGCCGGTTTCGTCGCGCAGACTCTCCGGCAGCATCCAGCGGTCGGGCAGGTAGCGGCCTGTGCTGGTGCGCTTCCAGGTTTGAACCAATGGAATGCCGGCTTCGCGCAGCGCGTCCAGGCCGGCAGCCATCGCCAGTTGGGTGGTGATATCCAGCGCCTCCACCAGCTTGTCCGGCACGCCGTACTCTTCGCTCAGGTCGAAGCTGCCTGCGCGGCCGGCCAGCTTGATCACTTCACCGGAATCGGTGATGGTCTCGAAGCTGCCGCTGCCATCTGCAGCCTTGACCACACGGGTGACGTGTTTTTCGGCCATGACGCGACGGAAACGTTCGGGGATCAGGTCCACAAACTGTTCGCCGCGCAGGATGCGCAGTGCGTTGTCTGGGTCCATCACCGATTTGTTGACGCCCGGAAGTCCAAGTCCGGTGCCGCTGATGACGATGGAGCCTTGCGGCGCGTCGTTGCGGTCGAAGGTCTTGGGCGCCGGCTGAGCCATCGTTTGCATCATCTGGGCAAACATCTGGCCCATCATCTGGAAGGCTTGCGCCGGAGGAAGGGACGGCATGTTGGGCATGGCAAAATCCTGTTCGATTGGCATGGTCGCAGCAGCAGGCGCCGAAGGCGCGGCCGCCGCACTAACCGATGACGCCGGCGCGGGCACGGAAGCTTCCGCCGCGGCGTTCGGTTTCTGGTCTCTCAGTTCCCAGGCCGGCTGGTTGGCAGTCAAACCGTAACCAGCCGCATACAGCCCGCACAGCGCCTGGTTGAAACTTGGCAGCTCGCCGGTCTTGGGATGATTGGTGAAGAGCGAAACGACATCAGGCTTGCTGCCCAGGACGTCGTCCACCAGGCCTTTGAGCGCCTTTTTGGCGCCGACTTCGACGAAGGTGCGCGCGCCTGCCGCGTAGAGCGTCTCCAAGCCCTTGATCCACTGCACGGGCGAGGCGATTTGCAATTCTAGCAGGTCCTTGATGCCTTCGACATCATTGGGATAGAACTCGCCGTAGACGTTGCCGACCAGCGGCAGGTGCGGCGGGGAGATGCGCAGGCGGTTCAGCACCTGGCGCAGCGGTTTGCTGGCCGGGGCCACAATGCGTGTGTGGAAGGCGTGGCTGACCGGCAGGCGCACCGCCTGATAGCCCATGCCGTTGAAGACGCCGATGGCCTCTTCCACGGATTTGCTCTCGCCGCCAATCACCGATTGACTGTAGCTGTTGATGTTGGCCGCGACCACATAGCCCTTGATCTTCGGCAGCGTCTCTTCGATCACGCTGTACGGCGCCATGACTGCGGCCATCCAGCCGTTGTCGCCCATGCTGACCTTGGTCATCTCGCTGCCGCGCGCGGCTGCAGCTTCCAGCGCGTCCGCAAAAGGCATGATGCCTGCGGCAATCAGTGCGCCATATTCGCCGAGCGAGTGGCCCATGACCATGTCTGGGTACTGCCCGTACGTTGCCAGCAGTTTATAGATAGCAGTGTCAATCGTCAGCATGGCCGGCTGCGTGATCGCGGTCTGCATCAGGTCGCGCTCGACGCGTTTCATGGCCTCGGGATCATGGCTGTCCACGAAGATGTAGCTGGTGAGCGGTTTGCCCAGGATGGGCGTCATCACGCGGTCGCCCTCGGCAAAGACCTCGGCCACCACCGGATCGGCCGCAGCCAGCTCACGCCCCATGTTGGCATACTGGCTGCCCTGACCCGGGAAGAGGAAGGCTACCTTGCCCGGTTTGGGGCCGCTGCCGCGGAAGACGCCCTGGCCCTGCAGCGCCTTCCAGGCCGCGGCGTTGTCAAAACCGGCGGCCTTACGCGCTTTGCCCAGCCGGTCGAGCAGCTCATCGGCCGCGCCAAAGTCAATGACCAGGCGCTCCTGCGCGGTCAGGTCGGCCGCGGCGGGCGGCGCGATGGGCGGCGTCCAGCCATCTTCGACGCGACGCCACAGCGCATCGAGTTTATCCTTGAGCTCAACCGGCGACGCCGCGCCCACCGCCAGGATACCGCGCAGCGGCGTCTTGGTCGGCGCGTGTAGGGTGACGGGGCCTGCGCTGGCCGGCGGCGCCGCGGTTGCGGCCGCGCTGGCGGCTGGCTGCGCCTGGCTGCTGGGGACGTTCACGCCAGCATAGGTCGCCGCTTCGCGACCCAAAGCGCCCGGCACATGCTCTTCCACCACGACATGGAAATTCGTGCCGCCAAAGCCATACGCGCTCACCCCGGCCCGACGTGGGCCGTGGGCCGGCTGCGGCCAGGCCTGCAGGTCGTGGTTGACGAAGAATGGCATGGCTTCGAAATGGAGGTTCGGATTGGGCTTCTGTGCATTGAGCGTGGGCGGCAGCACCTTGTCGTACACCGCCATCACGGCCTTCAGCAGACCGGCTGCGCCGCGCCGGCCTTCAGATGGCCGATGTTGCTCTTAGCCGATCCGATGGCGATGCTGCCGACCGGCGCATTCCCGAAGATGGTCGCCAGGCTTTCCACTTCCACCACGTCGCCCACCTTGGTGCTGGTGCCGTGCGCTTCGTCCAACGTCGCGCTGGCAGGGTCGAGCCCGGCGTTTTCCCACGCGCGCTGCGTGGCTAACCGCTGGCCGATCGGATTGGGCGCCGTAATGCCTTTGCCTTTGCCGTCGCTGGAGCCGCCGACGCCGCGAATCACGGCGTAAATTTTGTCGCCGTCGCGTTCGGCGTCGCTCAAGCGCTTGAGCAAAAACGCAGCCGCGCCTTCACCCATCACGAAGCCATCCGCGCCGTCGCCGAATGGCCGGCTGCCGCTGGCGCTGAGCGCGCCAATCTTGCTGAATTTTACGAAGCTGTTCGCCCCCATGTTGCGGTCTACGCCGCCCGTCAGCACCGCATCGCAGCGGAAATTGATCAGGTTTTCCACGGCCGCTTCGACCGCGGCAAAGGTGGACGCGCAGGCCGCGTCGGTGATGAAGCTCGGGCCGCGCAAGTTGAAGACGTTGGCGATGCGGCCGGCCACAATGTTGGCCAGCTCGCCAGGCATCGTATCTTCGGTGATGTTAGGGAAGCGCTCGTGGACCATCTCGCGTACGTCGGCCATCAAGGCCTCGCGCACGTCAGCCGGCAGCTGTTTGAATGCCGCGGCATCTGCCAACGCGTGCGCATATTCCGGGAAGAAAATGCGCAGACTGCTGGCATAATGCAGCTCGCCGCCCATCGCGGTGCCCAGGATCACGCCGGTGCGTTCCGTGTTCAACGGCCGATTGGGGTAGCCGTAGTCGGCCAACGCCTCGGCGGCGATGGTCACAGCCCACTGCTGGCTCTCGTCCATCGCCGCGGCCACTTTGGGCGGGATGCGAAACTGCTTCCAATCGAACTGAAAACCACGCACCCAGGCGCCAATCTTGCTGTAGGTCTTGTCCGGCGCGCTGGGGTCCGGGTCATAATAATCGGCCGCGCTCCAGCGCTCTGGCGGCACATCGGTGATGCTGTAGCGCTTGGTGCGGATGTTTTTCCAAAACGCGGGGGCGTTGGGCGCATCCGGCAGGACAGCGCCCACGCCCACCACCGCAATGGCACGGTCTGCGGTTTGATTCATGTCTTGTACTCCTCATTGCCAGCCGAGCGCATCATTACGCGCGGCTTGATCAGCTGCTACTCGGCCGGAAACGCCTCATTGAGCTTCTTGCTGACGAAATCCATGTCCTCGATCAGTCCGGCCTGCGCCTGGTAGATGCCCGGCAGATTGAGGGATCCGGCCAGGTTGGGATCGGTTTGCCCAGCGCCGATGGCCCAGCGCAGACCTTCGTCCGCGACCTTGAGCGCGGCGTCGCGTGCATGGATGCGGGCCATGGCCTGGCGGGTTGCCACATCGAGCGGAATCGCCGTCGTGGGATGGGACTGCACGCGCTCGGCAAAGATGGCCGCCGTCTCCGCGTAGGCGATCAACTCGCCCAGGCGGAAGAGGATGTGCTGGTTGCGCGTCAGGCGGTCAATGCGACAGCGTTCCAGCACCACAGCTAATGCGCGCAGGGCCATGGCCGCGGCAGCCGCGCCGTTGTACGGCTCCGTGCGGTGCACCTTGTCCAGGCGCGCAGCCCAGTCGTTGTAGTAGGCGCCGCGGGTCTTCAGGTGCAGCTGCCAGCGGTCGCGGGCGATGGTCCATTCCATGATTTCCGAGGTGCCTTCATAAATAGTGGTGATCTTGACATCGCGCTTGATCTTCTCCACCATGTATTCTTTGGTATAGCCATAGCCGCCGTGGGCCTGGATGGAGTCTTCGGCCGCCTTGTTGCCGGCTTCGGTCGCCAGGTACTTCGCCACGGCGCCTTCGGTTTGCAGATCAGGCTCGCCGCCATCGAGACGTTCGGCGGTCCATTCAATGTAAGAACGGGCCGCTTCCAGGCGCACGGCATTGGGCACGATCAGCTTGTGCGTGTAGCCCTGCTTCTGGCTCAGCGGCGCGCCGCCTTGAATGCGCACCTGGGAGTAGGGAATGGTCCGCTTGAGCGCGGCCCAGCCGCCGCCCAGGCCGAACGCGGCCACCATCAAGCGGGTGTAACCAAAGACCGCCTGCGCCTGCACCAGTCCCTGTCCTTCCACGCCGCCCACCAGGCGGTCGGCCGGCACATAGACATTGTCCAGGAAGAGGGCCGCCGTGTTGCTGGCGCGAATGCCGTGCTTGTCCTCTGGCTTGCCCTTCGTGAAGCCTTCGGCGTCGTGCTCCACCACAAACCAGCTCGGGCCGCCCGGCGCGTTCGCGAGGATGGTGTAAATTTTGGCGACGCCGCCGTTGCTGATCCACTGCTTGCGGCCGGTGATATGATAACCGGTCACCTTGCCGTCTTCGATCACCGGCTCGGCCTTGGTCTTCAGCGAGCCGAGGTCGCTGCCGGCCTGTGGCTCCGTGGCGCCGTAGGCCACCAGCAGGCCCTCGTTGGCGATGCGACCCATCCAATGGGCCTTTTGCTCAGGCGTGCCGCCTACGGTAATCGGGTCGCTGCCCAGGAAAGTGGCAAGCACGCCGGTGGCGATGCCCAGGTCAATGCCGGCCATCACTTCGGAGATGCGATAGATGTCATAGGCGCCGCCGCCCATGCCGTCGAACTCTTCGGGAATGAAGAGCAAATGCAGGCCTACGTCGCCGTAGAGCGCCTGCAGGACATCATGTGGGAATTCATCCTTATAATCCAGCTCAAGCAAGTAGGCGTTGGTCAGTTCACGCTCTGCATATTTTTGCAGCGTGGACAACACCATATTGAGGGTTTGGGTATCCAGTCCGGCCATCGAATGGTTCCTCCTAACCTGAAAATGCTTTGACGCAACGGCGCAAAAACGTGAAGGACTTCTCCTCCACGGTTGTGCGCCCTGCGCATAGGTAACTTATCGTCGTAATCTGTACTCAGCCTGTGACAAAATGAACAAGCGGAATTATAGGCGTCGTGACAAAACGGTCATATGCGCCATATCATACGCGCTGCCCGATTTTCTGATTTCTTATGGCGCACTGCGTCAGTTTGGCGGTATGTGCTGCATTCACCTGTGTATTGTGAGCGAGAAAAGGGCTATCGAAGATCATGATGCCCGCGGTTGGGTCATTCTATTCAGACAGCGTCTCCTGTCAACTTTGTGACGTGCGGGAAGGACGTCCCCTTGCGCAGGCTGGCTGCGCCATCCAGCGTCGGGCCAACCGAGAACGTTCTCGACGGCGAAGGCTTCTTACCGGGCGGGCCTGCGCCAGGTTGGGCGATTGCCCGGCTGCCAACCCTCGCAGGGGAACGTGGACATCGCAGCGTTGGCGTGTGAGGATGCCGCGTGCCTCTGAGATCGTCATCTGGTTGCAGCCCTGCGAGGGGGATTCCCTTGCGCAGGCTGGCTGCGCCATCCAGCGCTGGGCCAACCGATAACGTTCTTGACGGCGAAGGCTTCTTACCGGGCGGGCCTGCGCAAGGTTGGGCGATTGTCCGGCCGCCAACCCTCGCAGGGGAACGTGGACATCGCAGCGTTGGCGTGTGAGGATGTCGCGTGACTCTGAGATCGTCATCTGGTCGCAGCCCTGCGAGGGGGATTCCCTTGCGCAGGCTGGCTGCGCCATCCAGCGTCGGGCCAACCGAGAACGTTCTCGACGGCGCAGGCTTCTTACCGGCGGGCCTGCGCCGGGTTGGAGCGTTGCCCGGCTGCCAACCCTCGCAGGGGAACGTGGACATCGCAGCGTTGGCGTGTGAGGATGTCGCGTGCCTCTGAGATCGTCATCTGGTCGCAGCCCTGCGGGGATTCCTTGCCGGGCTGGCTGCGCCATCCAGCGTCAGGCCAACCGAGAACGTTCTCGACGGCGCAGGCTTCTTACCGGGCGGCCTGCGCCAGGTTGGGCGATTGCCCGGCTGCCAACCCTCGCAGGGGAACGTGGACATCGCCAGCGTTGGCGTGTAGGATGTCGCGTGCCTCTGAGATCGTCATCTGGTCGCAGCCCTGCGAAGGATTCCCTTGCGCAGGCTGGCTGCGCCATCCAGCGTCGGGCCAACCGAGAACGTTCTCGACGGCGAGGCTTCTTACCGGGCGGGCCTGCGCGGGGGCGTGCCGGCTGCCAGCCCTCGCGGGACGTGGACATCGCAGCGTTGGCGTGTGAGGATGTCGCGTGCCTCTGATCGTCGTCGGTCCAGCCCTGCGGTTCCGCGCAGGCTGTGCGCCATCCAGCGTAGGCCAACCGATAACGTTCTCGACGGCGCAGGCTCCTTACCGGGCGGGCCTGCGCCGGGTTGGCGATTGCCCGGCTGCCAACCCTTGCAGGGGTGCGTGGACATCGCAGCGTTGGCGTGCGAGGATGTCGCGTGCCTCTGAGATCGTCATCTGGTCGCAACCCTGCGAGGGATTCCCTGCGCAGGCTGGCTGCGCCATCCAGCGTTGGGCCAACCGATAACTGTTCTCGACGGCGCAGGCTCCTTACCGGGCGGGCCTGCGCCAGGTTCGACGTGCCAGGCTGCCAACCCTCGCGGGGAACGTGGACATCGCAGCGTTGGCGTGTGAGGATGTCGCGTGCCTCTGAGATCGTCATCTGGTCATAGCCCTGCGGATTCCCTTGCGCAGGCTGGCTGCGCCATCCAGCGTTAGGCCAACCGATAACGTTCTTGACGGCGAAGGCTTCTTACCGGGCGGGCCTGCGCCAGGTTGGGCGATTGCCCGGCTGCCAACCCTCGCAGGGGAACGTGGACATCGCAGCGTTGGCGTGTGAGGATGTCGCGTGCCTCTGAGGGCGTCATCTGGTTGCAGCCCTGCGAGGGGGATTCCCTTGCGCAGGCTGGCTGCGCCATCCAGCGTTGGGCCAACCGATAACGTTCTCGACGGCGAAGGCTTCTTACCGGGCCGACCTGCGCCAGGTTGGGCTGACGCTGCGGCCCTGCGAGGGGGACGCCCTTTTGATGTTTCGGCGCTTGTGGCGTACAATTTCGGCGGCGCCCATTTGCGCCTGCCCATCAAGGAGGGAACCCGCTATGACCACTCGCCCGTCCCGTCCCTGGCTGCTGCCCGGCCTGATTGCGCTGATCCTGGCGATTGGCGGCCTGGCCGCCAATTGGGTGGCCGCCGACCTGCAGGAAACGCTTAAACCCGTGCGCTGGTTCGTCTGGGGCTTGTTTCTCATTTCGACGGCTGCGGCAATCTGGCTGGCGATCCAAGAGGCGCGGCGCCCGGCCGACCGCACGCCCGGCGGCTTCCAGGCGGCCAAGCAGTACGAGGAGCAGCGCCGGCGCTACTTACAGCGCATCGCCGCCGACCTGCGCTTCTTACCGCTGACCGCGGTGGACATCAAGGCGGCCAGCGCGGAGACGCCCGTGGAAGAAAGGTTGCCGCTGGCCGATGTCTACGTGGCGCTCGATACCAAAACCCGTGTGCGCGTGGACAACCCGTCTGGCCGTAAAGAGTCGCAGGTGGAGGCCCTCGGCCGCCCCGATGAGCGCCCCTGGTCGGCGTTGGAGGCCGTGGCGCAGACCCCGCGCCTGGTGTTGGTGGGCGAACCGGGCGGCGGCAAATCCACCTTCGTCAATCACCTGGCCTACTGCCTGGCCAATGCGAATTTGGAGCCTCGGGGCGCGTGGCTCAACCGGCTTCCGGCGTGGCCCGCGGACGCCAGCCAACTGCTGCCCGTGCCGGTGACGTTACGTTACCTGGCGGCCTGGCTGAGCAAGACCACCGATCCGCCGCGCAAGACCGGCCTGCTGCTGGAGTACCTGGCGTCCTGGCTCAAGGAAACCGGCCTCGACGACTGTTTCGATTGGCTGCACGGCCACCTCTCAGACGGCGCCGCCATCTTGCTCCTGGATGGCCTGGATGAGGTGCCGGTCCAATCTAAAGTGCTGGGGCGCATCAAAGAGATGATCAACGACCTGCCCACCGCCTACCCGAGCCTGCGCGTGGTCGTGACCTGCCGCGTGCTCAGCTACCAGGACAAGCGCTGGCATTTGCCCGACGCGCTATGGCCCACGGTGGTGGAGCTGGCGCCGCTGGATGAAGACAAGATGGATGCGTTCATCACGGCCTGGTATCGCCAACTGGCGGTGATGCGCGAACGCACGCCCGGCGAGGCCGAGACCTCGGCCGCCAAGCTGAGCCGCGCCGTGCGCCGTGAGGACCTGCGCCGGCTGGCGCGCAATCCGCTGCTGCTGACCACGATGGCGGTGGTGCACACGCGCAGGGACGAGCTGCCGGACGCCCGCGTGCTGCTCTACCGTGACGTGGTGGACCTGCTGCTGTTACGCTGGGAAGCGGTCAAGCTCAAGGGAGAAGTTGGGGAAACGACCTGGCGCCGCCTGTTGACCGAGGCTGGTCTACAGGATAATGATGTGCAGGAGGCGTTGTGGCGCCTCGCCTACGACGTGCATGCCCAGTTGCCCGCGGGCGCCGACCGTGAGACGACGGCCGACGTGACGATGACAGCCCTCCTGCAAGCCCTGGCCGACCTGCATCCGCAGAGGAGCAGGGATTGGGCCGACCAGGTGGTGGCGGTGATGAATGTGTGCGCGGGCCTCCTTGTGGAGGTGGTGCCGGGTCAGCTCTATCGTTTTCCGCATCGCACCTTCCAGGAATACCTGGCTGCCTGTCAGCTCAGCAGCCAGGGTGACTTCGTGGAGCAGGCCAAACAACTGGCAGGCAGCGGCGCCCTTTGGCGTGAGGTGATTTTGCTGGCGGTAGGCAACCAAGTGCAGGGCAATCGCAACGAGCCGCTCCTGTTGGTGGACGAGCTGTGCCCCAAGACGTTGCCCGCGTCTGACGCGGATTGGCGCCGGGTGTGGTTGGCCGGACAGGTGCTGTTGGAAATCAGCTTGCCGCGGGCGCAGCGTCGCGATCTGGGTTCTGAATTGATCGTTCGTGTGCGCCAGCAACTGATCCACCTCATCACGCATGACTGCCTGACCCCACGCGAACGGGCCGAGGCCGGCTCTGTGCTTAGCGCGGTGGGCGATCCACGGAACTTCAACGCGATGGTTCCCGTGCCCGCGGGCGAGTTCACGATGGGCAGCAATGACAGTCGTTGGGATGACGAAAAACCGGCCCATCGCGTCTTCGTGGCCGATTTTCGCATCGGCGCCTACCCGGTCACGAACAGTCAGTACGAGGAATTCGTCCTGGCGACCAACCACGAGCCGCCAGTTCACTGGCGAGGACATCGCGCGCCAGTCGAGCTGCGCAACCACCCCGTGGTCTACGTCAGTTGGCACGACGCCAACGCGTACTGCGCCTGGCGCAGCCATCAGGAGGGGCGTGTGGTGCGCCTGCCCACGGAGGCGGAGTGGGAGAAGGCCGCGCGCGGCCCTTCGACAGACTCAGGGGATGGCCGCACCTGGCCGTGGGGCAACACCTTCGACGCCATGAAGTGCAACATGAACCAGACCGGCATTGGCGATACCAGCCCGGTGGGCATTTTTGCGGCCGGCCGCAGTCCTTATGAGGCCTTCGATATGGCCGGCAATGTGTGGGAGTGGACGCGCAGCGTTTGGGGTGCAGAGTTCGGCTATCCATATCGGGCCGATGACGGGCGAGAGGATCAGAGTAGAACAAATGTTTCTCGTGTGGTGCGTGGCGGCTCTTTCCTCAACGGCGATGATGCCGTGCGCTGCGCCTGTCGTAACGGGAACTCGCCCGGCGCCCGCGACAATAATGTGGGTTTTCGGGTGGTCGCCCCCGGCCTCTGAACCTCTGCCTCTCTCTGCTCTGACCTCTGATCTGCGCTCTGGGGACGTGCGCAACGGCGGGTGAAGCAGGGTCACGACCCTTGGGTGGGGGTCTGGGGGCTGCTCGCTGCGCCCTTTACGGCGTGCGATACCCGCCCATGAATGAATTCACGGGCTGATACAACGAAACCTGCCGAGGCAGGTTGCCGCCAACGCAACCCGCTTGAGCGGGTTTGACCGTATCAGACGCAAGGCCCCCTCGGCCCGACTGGAGGTACCGCCGCGCAGCCCCGCAGGGGCTTGCACCTGCTAGCCGGACAGCTTTAGCTTTTGTCTCCGGCGTCTCGGCGGACCAACACCGTCCGGCCAGGAGGCCGGACCTACAGAAACGGCCCTCGCGCCGCTTCCACGGAACGATAGCCGGCCTGCGTTACCGGGTTGATTTCTTCATCTTCATGAACTGCTGTACGGCGCTTGCACGCCTTGCTGATTGCCTATCGTCGCGGTAAAATACGATGTGAGGTACCATGCCACCAACGTTGCCAATTCCACCCGAAAAAATGGCCGTCTATCGGGCCACGGCGCAGCGGCGTGAGCAGGAACGCCGGGCGATGGTGGAGGCGCGGCGCGACCGCGCGCTGGCCCTGGCGCAGACAGCCAGCCAGTTGCTCAAGCAGGAGTTTGGCGCCCAGCGTGTCGTGCTGTTTGGTTCCACCCTGGCGCCGGCGTTCTTTCACGAACGCTCCGATATTGACCTGGCGGTGTGGGGCTTGGATGAGCGTCTCTACCTGCGCGCCCTGGGCCGCCTGCTCGACCTCGATCCCGCGTTTGAGTTCGACCTGGTCGAATTTGAAGCCGCTCCGCCGCGCCTGCAGACATCCATTCAGGAGGAAGGAGTAGACCTGTGAACGAGAATTACGATGCCTTAGCCACGCGCCTCCGTGAGAACCTGGTCGATCTTGCGCGCGTGGTGGAGCGTACGGACCGCTTGCTGGTCAAGGCCGCACAACAAAACGACGATGACTACCTCGATGGCGTGGCGCTCAACCTGCACAGTTTCTACACCGGCGTCGAACAGTTGTTGGAAGTCATTGCGCGCCAATTCGATGGCTCGGTGCCGCAAGGGCCTGACTGGCATCGGGACTTGCTGCTGCAGATGTCCGGTGAGCTTAGCGGCCGGCGTCCGCCCGTCATCAGCCGCGCGACGCGCCATTGCCTGGACGAGTACCGCAGCTTCAGGCACATCGTGCGCAACGTGTACACGTTCAACCTGCGCCCCACGCGCCTGCGCGAACTGGTTGGCGACCTGGCTGCGTGCTTCACAACCCTGGTCAACGATCTTGAAGCCTTCTGCGTGTTTCTCGAAGGCGGGGCTTTCACGCCGGAGACATGATCGCCGGCTTCCAACTGGTTTGCTCCGTTCACCGGAGCGTAGGGCAAGCGTAGGGTTGGCGTCCAGTTTGGCGCCTTTTTTTGTGTTAGACTGACACTAGAAACAAGTGAGCAAAGACGTGAATCTCTTCTTTCTTCTCCTCCTTTTCGATGAACATCCCAGGTCGGGCAGCCTGGGATGTTCGTATTTCTGGGGTCTCTAAAGAGAGATCAGGGATCAGAGACCAGAGACCGGGTGTGTGCAGGGGGAGTTTCGCCATCTCCGGTCTCCGGTCTCCGGTCTCCGGTCTCCGGTCTCCGGTCTCCGGTCTCCGGTCT
>NZ_UETR01000010.1:0-141069 GCF_900491745.1 Candidatus Amarolinea aalborgensis
AACATCATGGATGAATTCGGCACCCTGGCCGACTGGGAGGAGATGCTGGCCGGGATGCATCAGCGCGGCATCAAACTGGTGATGGACCTGGTCGTCAACCATACGTCGGACGAACACCCCTGGTTTGTCGAGTCCCGCAAGTCCGTGGACAACCCCTACCGCGACTATTACATCTGGCGTCGCGGCAAGGACGGCCGTGAACCGAACAACTGGGTGTCCCACTTCAGCGGCTCTGCCTGGCAATACGACGCCGCAACCGGTGAATACTATCTGCACCTCTTCTCCAAGAAGCAGCCAGACCTGAACTGGGAGAACCCCGCGGTGCGCAGGGATGTGTTCGCCATGATGCGTTGGTGGTTGGACAAGGGCATTGATGGCTTCCGCATGGATGTGATCAATATGATCTCGAAGGCGCCGGGCCTGCCGGATGCGCCGGCCGTCAGCCGTGACCGCTATCAGTACGGCAGCCAGTATTTCCTCCACGGCCCGCGGCTGCTGGAGTTCCTGGATGAGATGAAGCAGGAAGTGCTGTCCCATTACGACATCCTCACCGTGGGCGAGACGCCGGGGGCAAGCCCGGAGCGAGCGAGTGAGATCACGAACGAGGAGACCGGCGCGCTCAGCATGGTCTTCCAGTTCGAGCACATGGGTCTTGACGAGAACCCGGCTGGTTCGGGGAAGTGGGACCTTAAGCCGTGGAATCTCCTGGACTTGAAACGCGTCATGAGCCGCTGGCAGAAGGGCCTGGAAGGTCGCGGCTGGAACAGCCTCTATCTCTCCAATCACGATCAGCCGCGTTCGCTTTCGCGCTTCGGCGACGACCGTCGCTGCCGGGTCGAGTCGGCCAAGCTGCTCGCCACCTTCCTGCACATGCAGCAGGGTACGCCCTACATCTACCAAGGCGAAGAAATCGGCATGACCAACGTCGCGTTCGAGACGATCGCCGACTACCGGGATATCGAAACGCTCAACATGTACCAGGAATATGTCGTGAACGAGGGCCATGACCCGCAGGCCGTCTTGGCGTTGATCCACGCCAAAGGCCGCGACAATGCCCGCACCCCGTTCCAATGGGACGATCACGCGCATGCCGGCTTCACCACTGGCACACCCTGGATCAAAGTCAACCCCAACTACACCGAGATCAACGCCAAGCAAGCCCTGGCAGATCCCGACTCTATCTTCTACTACTACCAGCAATTGATCCGGCTGCGCAAGGCGCACCCGATCATCGTCTACGGCGCGTACGACCTGATCCTGGAGGCCCATCCGCAGATTTATGCCTTCACGCGCACCTGGCATGACGACCGGCTGCTGGTCGTGCTGAACTTCAGCGCGCACACGCCAGTCTTTGCACTGCCGAGCGATATCTCCTTTGGTGAACAGGATTTGCTCATCAGCAACTATGCAGTTGATACGGCCGAAGACATCCATCAACTGACGCTGCGGCCCTATGACGCGCGCGTCTATTGGCTGCGATAAGGTGATCTTCTGGTCAGCCCGGAGGGCGCCATCATGACCGCCGACCTGTATGAACCCTATCTGATCGCCCTGGATGTCCTGCTCGAACGGCTGGGGCGCGACCAGGCCTCAGCGGCCGACGCCCTGGTTTATCAACAGCGCCTGCAAGAAAACATCGAGCGAACGCGCCGTTACGGCGACAACGAGAATCGCCGCAGCGAGCGTTCCGAGATCATCGAGCTGCTGAACCGCCTGTCCAACGAGGCGCTGGGCGTAGACTTCAACACGCTGGTGCGGCAGGCCCGGCCGAAGCCTGAACAGGATGGCGATCGGGCGCCGCCGCGCAAGCCCTTCGAGCCGGAGACCGTGCTAATTCGCGGCGGCCCGTTCCCCATGGGCAGCGATGACCCGACCCTGCCGGCGTGGGAGCGACCGCAGCACACGGTTGACCTGCATGACTTCCGCATTGGCAGGTACCCGGTGACCAACCGAGAGTACGCTGCGTTCATCAAGGACAACAAGGCTCAGCCCGCGCCCCAGGGGTGGTTCAACCGCGAGCCGCCGCCTGATCGCCTCGATCACCCTGTCGTCAACGTGAGCTGGTATGACGCCCTGGCCTTCTGCGCGTGGTTGAGTGCGCAGACTGGCCGTGGCTACACGTTACCAAGTGAAGCGGAGTGGGAGAAGGCTGGCTGTAACAGCTTCAGCCGTTCTGCGGGCCAGGGTACGGCTGAAGTCGCGACAACCAACAGGTATCCGTGGGGCGATACCCTGGACGCCGCGCGCGTAAACGCCGGGAGCAGCGGTACAACGCCGGTGATGGCCTATCCGGCCGGGGCCAGCGCGTATGGCGTCGAGGATCTGCTGGGTAATGTGCAGGAGTGGACGCGCAGCCTGTGGGGCAGCCAGCCGGCGCAGCCCGATTTTGGCTACCCTTACCGGCCCGACGATGGCCGGGAAATCACGGCGCCGGATCATCTGCCCGCCCAGGCTCGCCTGGTGCACCGCGGCGGCTCGTTCAAGTCGCAGCTTGCCGACCTGCGCAGCAGTGCGCGCGGCAACGCCCTGCCGGACAGCAAGATCGCCTGGCGCGGGTTGCGCGTGGCGATGCATGACGCATAGCATCTGCGCTCGACCAACAACGCCCGATCGTGGAAGGAACTGGGCTACGAAATGGAAGGCCCTGGCGGGCCTGGGAGCCCCAATAGGGGCTTGCATCTTGTAGCCGGATGGCCTCTGGCCTCCGGCGGGGTTGGTCGGCGAACTACCATTCGATGGCTTCTTCCATGCGTTGAAGTTGCCGATCATACACACCCTGTGTAAAATACGCACAGTGCGTATATTCCAAATCAGGAGGCGGATGACGATGACCTTGACGATCTCGCGGACCGACCTGGCGCGACGCACGCGTGAGGCCATCGAGCAGGCGCGCCGCGGCCAGGCTGTTTTTATCGAGAGCTATGGCGCCGAGCAGGTCGCGATGGTGGATGCGCTGGACTACCATCTCCTGCGTGCGGTGGCAGGCTATCGCAGCCAGCCACCAGCGCCCGTGAGCAATCCTGAGATGGCCCCGCGCGGTCTGACTGAGGCAACTGTGCAGGAGCGAGTGGCTGCCGCGGGGGGTGATACGCAAGAAGCCTGGGATGTGATCATGGTCGCGTATCTCGATGGCGACATCAGCCTGGGACGGGCGGCCGCGCTGTTGGGAACCCAGCGCTTCGACCTGCTGATGCGCTTCAGTCGGCTGGGCCTGCCAACGCGCCTGGGGCCGCTGAGCATCAACGAAGCCCGTGCGGAATACGAGGTCATGCAGGGCGGAGATCGAGCCTGAATCATGCCGATGGCCATCCTGGACACGACGGTTTTGAGCAACTTCGCGCACGTTCAGAGGCCGGACCTGCTTCACGTGACGCTAGGAAACGACGCGGCTACCACGACGGTCGTGCTGACCGAGCTCAGGTCGGGCGAGGACTTGGGCCTGGTGCCGCGTTGTGATTGGCGGTGGCTGCGTGTGGCGGCGTTGACCAGTGCGGAGCAGCGTCTGGCGCCAGCTACGGCGCTCAACTGGATGCCGGGGAGTCCGCATGCCTTCCCGTGGCCCGCAGCCGCACTTGGACTTTTCTCAGCGACGACTTTGCGGCCCGCCGGCTGGCGCAGCGAGAGGGCGTCCCGGTTTCTGTAACCATCGGTGTGCTGCGACAACTCGTGGCATCGCAGCAATTGACCCCGGACGAGGCCAACCGCTATTTGGCCATCATGATCAACCACGGCTACCGAGCGCCCATCAAATCGCTGCGCGAGCTATAACGATCGTGCGACGGAACACGACACCTTGACACACATGGTATACTCAGAATAGAATGACCGTACAGCCGGGTCAACGGCTGCGAAGTTTGGCGCGGCTTTAGCGTGGCGACGGAGGTGTGATCGTATGGTCAAAATCATGACGGCCGCAGGGATGGCGCAAAGCGAGCGGGCGCAAGATCAGAGCCTGGCGCAACTCATCCAGCGCGGAATCCTCTTGCCCGTGATTGCCGGCGAGGCGCTGGATGACCTGGTTTTTGGGGGCCACGACCGGCTGGTTGCCAGCTACGCCGCCCACGTGGGTATCCCATGCCCGATCCGGGCAAGCTGCACAAGGTGGCAAAGTACCAGAGCCTGACCACCAGCTGGAAGGATCGCAAGCTCAAGGAAGATTACTTGGACCAGGTGGCAAGTTACCTCCTCGAAGTGGCCAAGCAGGGACGCATGGATGTCGAGCTGATGGAAGAGTTGCTGGCTGAGGCATCCAATCTCACCGTCTCCCAGTTCGCCGGTCGCCTGGGCTATCCGCGGCTCGACCGCGGCGCGGACGACCCGCTGCTGATCCTGGCCAACCTGCCGCTGCCCATCTACCTGACTACCAGCCCATACACCTTTATCGAGGAGGCGCTGCGTCGCGCAGGGAGGGAGCCGAAGAGCGAGGTGTGCCGCTGGCACCCGGGGCTGGACAACGTGCCGTCGGTCTTCGCCGCGAGCGGGCAAACCCCAATCTATCAGCCCAGCCGGCACGAGCCCCTGGTTTATCACCTCTTCGGGCTGGATGCCTACCCAGACTCGCTGGTGCTGACCGAAGACGACCACCTGGACTTCCTGACGGCCGTTTCCCAGGGCCGGGGCAAGGATCAGGGCGTGGACCCCGTGCACGACGTGGTCAAGGGCGCGTTGCAGTCGTCGGCACTCCTGCTGCTGGGCTTCAGTCTCGCCACTTGGGCCTTCCGCGCCCTCTACCGCGGGCTCATCAAGCCCATGCCCACCGTGACCCTTTACGAGCGCTACTGTTGCGTCCAACTGATACCCAGTGAGCAGGAGAAACGTTACCTGGAAGACTATCTGCGCAAGGACGCCCGCTTCGATAAGGTCTACTGGGAGAAAATCGAAACCTTCTGCCAACGCGAGCTACAACAATGAATACAATCCTTGAACCCACCACCAACCCGTATGTCGGCCCACGTACCTTCTCGCAGGAGCAGCGCCATCTCTTCTTCGGCCGCGAGCGTGAGGGCCGCGACCTGTTGGCGCGGGTTCTGTCCGAGCGGCTGGTGCTCTTCTACGCCCAGTCCGGCGCGGGGAAAAGCTCGCTGATCAATACCCGGCTGATCCCCGGATTGCGGGAGATTGGCTACGCTGTCCTGCCAGTGGGCCGCGTGGGCGGCGAGGTTCTGGCAGGGGTGGAGGGGATAGACAACGTCTATCTCTTCAACCTGATGCTCAGCATCGCGCAGACCGAAACGGATCCCGGCCGCTTCGCCGGGCTCACGCTGTCCCGCTTCCTGGCGCGGTTGAGCAGCGAAGACGGCCAACACTACGCCTACGGCGAGGCCGCTGTCCCACCGCCGGGAGCATCGGCAAATGGGGCGGCGCCGGTTCAGCCGTACGTGCTGATCATAGACCAATTCGAGGAACTGATCACAGGCCACCCAGGGCGGTGGACGGAGCGCGCCGAGTTCTTTCGCCAGCTCAACGGGGCCATGCTGGACGACCCCAACCTGTGGGTGGTGCTGGCGCTGCGCGAGGACTACATCGCGCCGATCGAACCTTATGCGCCCCTGCTGGCAGACCGGATGCGCGCCCGCTTCTATATGGAGCGCATGGGCGTCGACGCGGCGCTGGAGGCGATCCGTAGTCCCGGGGAGCTGGGTGGTCGGCCCTTTGCGCCGGGTATCGCCGAGACACTCAGAAACGACCTGTGTCAGGTGCGGGTGCCAGGGCAGGCCGAGACGGTGACCGGCCAGTACGTCGAGCCAGTGCAGCTCCAGGTGGTCTGCTACCAGTTGTGGGAGAACATCACGGGCCGTCCGCCCGGGCCGATCAGCGCTGATAATCTCGCTGAGGCAGGCGATGTGAACCAGGCGTTGAGCCGGTTCTACGAGACGACGCTGCAGGACGTCCTGGCTGGTTCGGCCGCGATCGGCGTCAGCGAGCAGCAACTGCGAACTTGGTTCGATGAGGAATTGATCACCGAGGCCGGCACGCGCGGGCTGGTGTGCCAGGATGAAGAGGAGACCGGTGGCCTACCCAACGCGATGGTACGCAGCCTGCAAAGCCATTGGCTTGTGCGCTCGGAGATACGCTCTGGCACTACCTGGATCGAGCTGGTGCATGACCGGTTCGTGGAGCCAATCCGGACGAGCAACGCGGTGTGGTTTCCTGCACACTTGAGCGCGTTGCAGCGCCAGGCCGCGCTGTGGGATGAGCAGGGCCGTTCCTCGGGCCTACTGTTGCGCGAGGCGGCGCTGGCCGAGGCCGAGGCGTGGGCGGCCGGTCACTCGGACGAACTGGGGCACTACGAACGAGAGTTCCTGGTCGCCTGTCGCGAAGCGCACGAAGCCGCAGAGCGCGAACGGCGCCAGAGTCGGCGCATGCGCCTGCTGGCGATAGTAGCAGTAACAGTAGCAGTAGTAGCTGTCATCGCTGCCGTCTTTGGCGTGACCGGGCAACACCAAGCGAGGAAAGCCGAGGAGAGTGCTGTGGCTCAAGCTGCGCGTGCCCTGAACGCAGAAGCCACAGCCAATGCTGAACGGGCCATTGCGATGGGCAATGCCAACCTGGCCGCCACTCGGGAGGTCGAGGCGCGCGCGGCTAGGGCTACAGCAGTGGCTGAAAAGCAGCGAGCTGACGAGAAGGCCGCCGAGGCGGAAAGCGAGAAGGAAAGGGCGGTGCGGCAATCGCGTCGCGCCAAGGCCCGGCGAACTTGCAGCCAGTTCCCAGGTCGAGCTTGCCAAGTCGATCTACGACCCATCATTGGCGCTATTGCTGGCACGCCGAGCTGTCTCCATTACGTGGCCAGCGGATGGGTACGTGGCTCCGTCCGCCGATAGCGCCCTCCAGGCTGCGATCATGCGCGCTCAACGATCGGGGTGGCGCATGAACCTGCCGCGTTATCGTCACGCCGCCAGCGTCCTGTCGGCAGCCTACAGACCGGATGGCAAACAGATCGTCACCGCCAGTGCCGACCAGACCGCCCGCATTTGGGACGCAGAGACGGGACTGGAAGTGCACCAACTCACTGGACACACCAACGGCGTTTTGTCAGCGGCCTACAGTCCAAATGGCAAGCAGATCGTAACCGCCAGCGACGACCAGAGCGTACGCATCTGGGACGCAGCCACGGGGCAGGAAATGCGCCAACTCATTGGCCATACCGGCAGCGTCAGGTCGGCGGCCTACAGTCCGAATGGCGAACAGATCGTCACCGCCAGTGATGATATGACGGCCCGCATCTGGGACGCAGCCACGGGACAGGAAGTGCGCCAACTCATTGGCCATACCGGCAGTGTCTGGTCGGCAGCCTACAGTCCGGATGGCAAACAGATCATAACCGCCAGTGCCGACCAGACCGCCCGCATCTGGAACGCAGCCACAGGGCAGGAAGTGCGCCCACTCACTGGCCATACCGGCAGTGTCTGGTCGGCAGCCTACAGTCCGGATGGCCAGCAGATTGTCACTGCCAGTTGGGACCAGACCGCCCGCATCTGGAACGCAGCCACGGGACAGGAAGTGCGCCCACTCACTGGCCATACCGGCAGTGTCTGGTCGGCAGCCTACAGTCCGGATGGCAAACAGATCGTAACCGCCAGTGCCGACCAGACCGCCCGCATCTGGGACGCAGCGACAGGAAAAGAAGTGCGTCAATTCAGCGGTCACACCGAGGGTGTCTTGTCAGTGGCTTACAGCCCAGATGGCCAGCAAATCGTTACCGCCAGTGCCGACCAGACCGCCCGCATCTGGGACGCAGCCACGGGGCGGGCAATGCGCCAATTCAGCGGCCACTCTGAGGGTATTTTGTCGGCAGTCTACAGCCCGAATGGCAAGGAGATCGTAACCACTAGCGCCGACGGAACTGCTCGTATCTGGGACGCAATGACTGGGCACGAAGTGCGTCAACTCAGTGGCCACACCAAAAGCGTCAGGTCGGCGGCCTACAGTCCGGACAGCAAGTTCATCGTCACCGCCAGTGATGACATGGCCGCTCGCATCTGGGACGCAGCGACAGGAAAGGAGGTGCGCCCACTCACTGGCCATACCGCGAGCGTCAGATCGGCGGCTTACAGTCCGGATGGCAAATTCATCGTTACCGGCAGTGACGACAAGACTGCCTTCATCTGGAATGCGGCCACTGGAAAAAAAGTTGGCCAACTCAGCGGTCATGCTGCCAGGGTTTGGTCGGCGGCGTACAGCCCGAACGGCAAGCAGATCGTTACCGCCAGCGACGACAAGACTGCCCGCATCTGGGACGTAGCTACAAGGCAGGAAGTGCGCCAGCTGCGTGGCCACACCGAGGGTGTCTTGTCAGCGGCCTACAGTCCGGACGGTAAGCAGATTGTCACCACCAGTTATGACCAGACTGCTCGCATCTGGGATGCGGCCACGGGGCAGGCAGTACGCCAAATCGGCGGTCACACCGGCAGCGTCTGGTCGGCGGCCTATAGTCCCAACGGTCAGCAGATTGTAACCGCTAGCGCGGACGGGAGTGCCCGCATCTGGGATGCAGTCTTAGGAAACGAGGTACGCAAACTCAGCGGCCATACGGCGAGCATTAGGTCGGCGGTTTACAGTCCGAATGGTGAACAGATCGTCACCGCGAGTGATGACCGGACTGTCCGCATTTGGGATGCCCTCATAGGAGAGGAGGTGCGCCAGCTCAGCGGTCACACCGCAAGTGTCTTGTCGGCGGCCTACAGCTCGGACAGCCAGCAGATCGTTACTGCCAGTGACGACAAGACCGCACGTGTTTGGGAGGCGGCCACAGGGAAAGAGGTACTTACACTCCGCGGCCACACCAAGGGTGTCTTGTCGGCGGCCTACAATCCAGACGGCAAATTCATGGTCACCGCCAGTGCTGACCAGACCGCGCGCATTTGGGATGCAACGACGGGAAAAGAAGTGCGTCAACTCAGTGGCCACACCGCCAGCGTCAGGTCGGCGGCCTACAGTCCGGACAGCAAGTTCATCGTCACCGCCAGTGATGACCAAACCGCCCGCATCTGGGACGCAGCGACAGGAAAGGAGGTGCACCAGCTCACCGGTCATACCGCGAGCGTCGGATCGGCGGCTTACAGTCCGGATGGCAAATTCATCGTTACCGGCAGTGACGACAAGACTGCCTTCATCTGGAATGCGGCCACTGGAAAAAAAGTTAGCCAACTCAGCGGTCATGCTGCCAGGGTTTGGTCGGCGGCGTACAGCCCGAACGGCAAGCAGATCGTTACCGCCAGCGACGACAAGACTGCCCGCATCTGGGACGTAGCTACAAGGCAGGAAGTGCGCCAGCTGCGTGGCCACACCGAGGGTGTCTTGTCAGCGGCCTACAGTCCGGACGGTAAGCAGATTGTCACCGCAAGTTATGACCAGACTGCTCGCATCTGGGATGCAGCCACGGGACAAAAAGTGGGCCAGATCAGCGGCCACACCGGCAGTGTCTGGTCGGCGGCCTATAGTCCTGACAGTCAACACATTGTAACCGCAAGCTATGACCATACGGCTCGTATCTGGAATGTGTCCCCGGACCAGGAAGTGCGCCAGCTCCGCGGCCACAGCGACGGCGTCTTATCGGCGACCTACAGCCCGGATGGCAAACAGATTGTCACCAGCAGTACCGACGGGACCGCGCGTATTTGGGACGCGGCCATGGAGAAGGCAGTGCACCAACTCTCCGGCCATACCGCCGGTGTCTGGTCGGCAGCATGCAGCCCGGACTGCAAGTTCATCGTCACCGCTAGCGACGACCAAACCGCCCGCATCTGGGATGCGACGACAGGAAAGGAAGTGCGCCAGCTCAGCGGTCACACCGCAAGTGTCTTGTCGGCGGCGTACAGCCCGGACGGCCAACAGATTGTCACCGCCAGCGGTGACCAAACCGCCCGCATCTGGGATGCGACGACAGGAAAGGAAGTGCGCCAGCTCAGCGGTCACACCGCAAGTGTCTTGTCGGCGGCGTACAGCCCGGGCGGCCAACAGATTGTCACCGCCAGCGGTGACCAAACCGCCCGCATCTGGGATGCGACGACAGGAAAGGAAGTGCGCCAGCTCAGCGGTCACACCGCAAGTGTCTTGTCGGCGGCGTACAGCCCGGGCGGCAAGCAGATCGTCACGGCCAGTGATGACCAGACCATTCGCATCTGGGATGCAGTCACGGGGTTAGAGGTGCGCCAACTGCGCGGCCACACCGCCAGCGTCAGGTCGGCGGCGTACAGCCCGGACGGCAAGCAGATCGTCACCGCCAGTGATGACCAGACCATTCGCATCTGGGATGCAGTCACGGGGTTAGAGGTGCGCCAGCTGCGCGGCCACACCGCCAGCATCAGGTCGGCGGCGTACAGCCCGGACGGCAAGAAGATCGTCACCGCCAGTGATGACAAAACCGCCCGCCTATGGATTGCCAGCATTGACGACCTATTGACAGAAGCAGGCCGCCTGATCCAACGCGACCCGCCATTGTTGACGCCGGAGGAGCGGCGGGAGTATGGGTTGGAGTAAGTGGCAGCCGACCGTCAAGCGCCCGTCTGACCGTGGAATGGACAGACTACCAGGCTCTCCGGGACCCTATCATCCGCGCCGCATTAGCCCCGGAGGGGCTTGCATCTCGTAGCCGGATGGCCTCCGGCCTCCGGCGGGGTTGGTCGGCGAACGGCATCTGCGCTCAACCAACGCCGCCCGACCGTGGAACGGATCGGGCTACGAGGTGGAAGGCCCTGACTGGCCTGGGAGCCCCTATCGGGGCTTGTATCTTGTAGCCGGATGGCCTCCGGCCTCCGGCGGTGTCAGTCGGCGGATGGCCTCCGGCCTCCGGCGGTGTCAGTCGGCGGATGGCCTCCGGCCTCCGGCGGTGTCAGTCGGCGGACGGCCTCTCACCCCCAGCGGTGTCGGTCGGCGGGCGTGCAGCCCCGGCGGGGCTTGCATCTCGTAGCCGGATGGCCTCCGGCCTCCGGCGGGGTTGGTGGGCAAACGACATTTGCGCTCGACCAACATCGCCCGACACCAGTAGGCGTGCGGTCCAGGACGCGCTCAGGGGCGGGCACGCCATCATCGTTTTGCACCTTCATATCAACCGGGGTACAATTGCTCCGTGGGGTGACCCAACGAGACGAACGAGGCCAGACGATGAACTTTCAGCGCCCAAGCCACATCCCTAAACACGCCGATCTCTGCCTCAAGGCCATCTCCGAAGCTGGCCTGGGCGATAAGATATCGCTGGGCGGCGCCTTCGGCCTGCTGCATTACCTCGATTATCGGCCAACGTATGACGTCGGCGCATGGTGGGTTTTTTCGGCGACGGCTGAGGAACAACGCCTGGTAGTCGCTGTGGTCAAGCAGGCGCTTGCGCCTCTCGGCCAGGTTCGCGTGCGTGGGGAGACGTTGTCAGCATCGAATTGGTAGAGGACAAAAACAAGGTCTTCAGCTTCCAAATCGCCCATCGGTCGGCCCAACTGCAGCCGTCAACGCCGCTCCCCTGGGCCAATTCGCTGCTGGACAGCTTCGACGACTTGATTGCGAGCAAGATGGTGGCGCTTGTTGAACGTGGAGCGCCGCGCGACTTTCGAGATATCTATGCGACCTGCCGTGCTGGATTAACGACGCCGAGCCAATGTTGGGCGCTTTGGCGGCAGCGCCAGATGCTTTCAGGTAGCGACACAGACGCCACGCGCGCCAGGCTGGCGCTGCAAATTCACTTGGAACGCATCGCCCTGCTGCGGCCATTGACCCAAATCGCAAATCTGCCAGACCGAAGCGATGCGGAGCAGTTGCGGCATTGGTTCGCCGAGGAGTTTGTTGATGACGTTGGAGATTGATGGGACCTTATACCCTGACGTTGATCCTCCCATGGCGCTAGACACCCTGGGCGATCAGGTTGATTTCCTGGCTCGTTTGTGCGCCGCCGACTTTGGCCTTCTTCCAGAGCCAGAGGCCATGCAAGAGCTTCGACAGCCAGCCTGGCGCGCAGCCGTTGACGCTTGCAGACTGTTGACCTCACCCACCTACCACCTCCTGCGCCGCTGGCAGGGACTTTCTCCCCTTCCCTATCTGGGCCAACAGCCTGCCTATATCCGCAGCGATCCCAACCTGGCCTACGTCTGAATCTCAAGATCGTCATGTAAGGCTGCCGGGTGACAGGCCATGCGGGTCTGGCGTTCAGCGCGCAGGGGCGGCCACCTCGTACGTCATTCCCGTGAGATGAAGAACCTATCCACATGACCAGTCTCCAACTCCCCTCACGACGGGGGAGTTTTTTTGTCGTCGGGTTTAACATGGGACAAACATACGCGGAGGCTCAAGATGAACTCGACAGTTGCCGTTGCCAGACCTGTCCTCAATTTTCGGACGCTGATCGCCTGGCCAGTCATGCTCTTTGTCTCCATGCTCCCCGACATTCTGTTTCAGGAACTAACGGGGCACCTGCCTGACTGGCTGTTTGGGGCAAAACTCGTTCTGATCTGCACACTGTTGGTGGGCAGTCTGTTCTGGGAAAACCTGCGTTCGCTGCGCTTGTTCTTTGGCGTCCTGTTGACCCTGTTCGCTCTGGAGTGGGGAGTGACGCGGTTCTTCGATGGGCTGAGCTATCGCAGTTGGCTCGCCGCCGCCAGCCCCTTCGTTCAGCAGGTCGGCCTTGTTCAGATCACGCGTATCACGACCGCCATCTTGATGACCCTGGCGATGCTGGCTGTGTTTCGCCGTTTCGACCGCTTTTTCCTGGTGAAAGGCCGCCTGGATGCTCCGGCGCAGCCCATTCCCCTCATTCTGACCAGACCGCCATCCTGGCGCATCCTGGGGCCGGCCATCGCCGGCGCGATGTGCCTGGGGCTGCTCGTGTTCGTCTTTGCCTTTGGCCGACCGCCTGCGCTGGCCTCGCTGGCGCAGGCGCTGACTTCGGCGAGCTCAGTCGAACCGCCGCTGCTGACCTTTGTGCTGCTTTTTGCGGCCAGCAATGCCTTCGGAGAAGAAATGCTCTACCGCGCGCCCTGGCTGGCTGCGCTGGAAGGCCCGGTTGGCCCAGCGCACGCGCTGTTGATGACGGCTGCCTATTTTGGGATTTCCCATTACTACGGCGTCCCCTACGGCGCACTTGGCATGGTCATGGCCTTCATTCCCGGCTGGCTGAATGGCAAGGCCATGTTGGAGACACGCGGGTTCTTTTGGGCCTGGTTCATTCACTTCTGGATGGATGTCGTGATTTTCTTCTTCATGGCGCTGGGCGCGGTGTCCCCTAGCGGCTGATGAATCAAGTCAAGTGAGGAACAACCATGAATACCCTTTCCAAGCGGATTTTGTTCTTTTTCGCCGGGCTGCTGGCTTTCGTCATCAGCCTGCTTCTGTGCCTACCGGTGATCCTGCTGCCGCCCGCGACCGCTGTGCCTGCCTGGGCCTGGATCCCGTTGGCTGCCGCCGACCTGGCGCTGCTCGTGCTCTTCTTCCGCCTTCAGCCCGCCTGGAAGGGCGCCGCAGCCTCGCTGGCGGGTCTGCTCCTGGTGGGGGTCTTGGCGGTCGGCGCGTCGCAGGCTTTCGCCAAGACTCCGGCCATCACCGATGCGCAGGGCAAGCCGCTGCCCGGCAGCATCGCCACGCTGGAGCAGGTCACGCTCAACGGCAGCCGGCAGTGGGTGTTTTGCAAATGAAACCTGGCCATGGCGCAAAACAGGCGCAGGTCACCCGTTTCACGGCACAAAATCGAGCCGTGGCAAGAAAATCAAGGCATTGGCAATGTAAAAGAACCACCGGATTTTAAAAAAAGCGGGGAGGGATGACAATAGGCTGGCCTGCTTCTCAGTCCGTCGCCATCGCCGGATTACGTTCCTGGCTACCGTCACGGCCGGTGGGAATCGGCCTGTGTTGGGATTCCCAAACCGGTTCATCTGACATTGACGGGTGGCGGACGGTGCTGAACTGGGGCTAGATGGCGATGGCACAACCTTTTCTGATCCTGAGCCAGGTAGGGTGGAGTGGATAGAAGTTGTTGTGCAAACCTCTGATGGATCGGCAGAGAATCCTGGTTGGGACGGTGACTGCCAGGACATATGTCACGAAACGTGACTCACCAAGAAACGGAATGGCTGTCTTGACGAGGAGTGCGCTGGTCATCGTTCATTGCCGAAGACCTGTGTCAGTCGGCAAGTGCGGTTGGTGGCTCAATGGCGCCACTTTTCATCAAGGCGGAACAGAAAAAAAATCAACCACCGATGTCGAAAGGAATGAATAACTCGTCCAGGACGATCAGGTGGCATTCTGGTGCAGTTAGAACTTAAGCGATGTGATCTGACTTCAATCGAAGTCATTAACCAGACCGGCGGCGTTGGAAAGCGAACCTTCCTGGCGACGGTGGCGCAAGTGACCAGGCAACGTGTCTTCTAGCGATTGCCCACGCAGCAGAATGGAGTCGGCCCATGGATGTAGTCCCTGAGCTGGGCGACACCTGCTGCTGTTCAGTTGGGAACTGCTGAAATCGAAATGGCCAGTTCTTCAGCACTAAAGCGGCCCTTGATGCGCATGATTTCCACGTTTACGTTGATTTCGTTCACTTCCTGTTCGCCAGGCGGAGGGATCGTACTGGGAGGTTACGGGAGCCCACTCAGCAAATGGGCGATAATTGCGCACGAAAGGTGGGGAGATGCAACTGTTTGAAGCTTTCCAAAGCAAGAGCGATTCCATCACTTCCCTCGGACAAACTGTAGCAATGTCAAGTTCACGGGTTGGCCGATCTCGTAACCGGACTGTCAGTCAATTCGAGCGGCGTATCTGGATCAGTATCTGGTGGCGTAACTTCACCCTGACATGGACACAGTTGGAACAAGGCCTGGCTTACCGCCTGTTCGATCAGGTCGGCCGGATGATCCGATGCAGTTGCAGATCGGACAATTCGCTATCCGCGACCTCGGCCACTGCTGTACATCTTGTTCGAGTTGCTCGCGCCCGGCCATGTCGCCCTGGCGAAGGGTTTGCGTGCCGGAGCGCCGACGTTGCCAGAGGGCGAATGTGCAGGATCGAAATGCTGCTCGCGGCGTAGAGCGGGCTGGTTGGCAATCACTTTGTCGTGATGCAAGATCTGATCCGAAATGGTCGCCGCCACCGTTTGCGCTATTCTGGTGCCAGGCCGAGCAGTGGTTTTCGAAAATCACTCATTGTGAGCCGTCACTTACCTGCGCCAGTCTCGCGCACGGGCAGTGGGCGAGAAGGTTCGCACCTCGCCCGCCGACGTGGTTGGCTCGCCTTTCACTCGCGCAGGTGGTGCGGCACTTGTCCAGCAAATAGGCGTAGTCGCTGAACGAGGCCACCTGGGGATGGGAACGAAGTCGCCGATAAACCGACGTTATGTTCGACACCTCCCTCGGGCCCTGCGCAGGGGCGAGTGATCTCGAAGAGATTAATGTGCGATAACGCCACGTACGCTGCTCGAAGCGGCGTACCCTTTGCATCTCAAACACGGCCGTTTTGATTGTCGTAGCCGACTTTGCGGTCGCCGCCAAAGAATCAAACCTGCGACCGTCCAAGAAACTCTTGCTTTGCGTCGATAGCGCACGAACGGGAAAAGTTGACCATCAGGGGCTTTTGACCATCCGTACGCCAGCCTGATACCGCGACTCCAGTCCATGAGCTTGCGACGATCGAACGCCAGCGTATCGACACCGCCGTTCCGCTGTTCACGGCATTGCGCTACGCCAGTGACGAACGCCCGTCCCCGGACCTTTGCTGAGACCATTTGTAAATTTGCCCGTGGCCGCTGCTTAATGATCCTTCATTCTCGCCAGGTTCGTGACTTTGCTGGGCCGACACCGGATCGCTCGGAACTGCGCGGTACGCTCGGCTCGCCAGGTCCAGCCTTTCCGCAACTGGGATGTCGCCGTATTTCAGTTCGCGAGCAAATCCACGAGATGTTTTGTGTTGAGTAGGCATCCTGAATCTGGATAGCGCAAATCTACCGCGTCTTATCCTTCCTCCGCAACCTGGCTCGTCGGCTTTCGCCTCCCTAATGGAATTTCTCATAGATTTCACTGCCATTTCTCAGCCGGGTGGCCTTCTGCTCTTACCAAAACAGGGTTTTCGATCGCGGCGGTACCTCAAGCCGTTACGCTTTCCTCGGCGCGGGGCGCTAACGGCGACGCACTTTCGGGGCTGAGGACGTTTCGTTTCGGTCACTGGACGCCCGGCTCGCAAGTGGTTCGACGCCTTGACGGCGACCATCATGACGCGGAGCGCTATATCGACGCCGCGTTGGTGCTGCTGTGCAGAGTTCGGCCGGACAGGTCATCCCTGGGCGAGTCGGAACAGCGCTGGGCGTCAGTGTCCAGCCTGCGAACTATTCACGCTTCGTCCGGCACCGGGCAGATGGTGCCTTCCTGGAAAATGAGCTGATGACTTGTGCGCTTCGCTGAATCCTGGGCGGGAGCTGGGGATGAAGAGGTTGACCTTGATCCGGCCGCCGGCCATTGAGAGCCAGGTGGTTCGGGCGGAGGCAATCTTTTGAAAGCCCCTGGGCGGTCGCCGCATCGACGCGCCACGCAACGCGGAGCGCTGGCATCACTCATGGGCATCCTGATCGCTAACATCTATCGACTTGACCAGGCGCGAACTCCTTCGATGGAATGCCTGTTTATTGGACGATACGGCATCATCGCAACTGGATTCTATTTCACAGAGAGGCATCTGGAAGCAACGTACTCGCCTATCACCGCTGGTCTGCTCGTCGATCGGCGTCCGCGTTCGCTGGTGGTGGCATCAATGGTTGTGCTGGGCATTGCCATCGGCAGGCTGGTCTTCCGCACTGCTTATCGGGAGCGGTTGTGGCGCGTCTTCTTCGCTATCCCGCATTGACACGGCCGACTTCCCTGGAATCATCTTCATTAGATCCCTCATCGGCATGGGCTGGTGTGCTGATCAAGGCTTCTACCCGAGGTGGGAAGGCGCGCATGGCGACCACGACACCCTGCGGCGGCGGTTCAGCTGGACTGGCATGCCGGGTGTTAGCGATTGCGGGCGGTCTTTCTCTTCACGTAAGCGGCGCTTCGACCCACCGGACTGGCACGTCAAGAACCCACCCACCTATCCGGCTCTGGAAATCGCTGCCGCTGGTGGTCGTCTGGATGATGCTGCTGTTCACCATCTCAGGGGCCAGCACCTTCTATGCGCTGCGCAATCGCAGCGGCGGGGCCTTCCTCATCGTACGCTGGGCCATGCCTGACCTGGCGAAGTGGGCGCTCATCGCACTGATTTCCCTGCCCCTCTACCTCGGCCTGTACTGGTTCGTGATCCGGCCGGTCAACCTGCTGCGGTTCCTGTTCGGCATGAAGCCGCACGGTGGCCAGCCTGTCCCATACACGTTCGCCAACGGGAGGCATGTCCGATAATAAGGATTGCCTGACTCCTCATCTTTCAACTCGGAGGATCGCATGTCACTACGCACTCGTTTGTTCCGTTTGTTCGCCGGCCTGGTCGTGCTGGCCCTGACGCTGGCCGGGGGGTTCGCCCTCTTTATGGCTCAGATGCCGCGCTGGGGCGCAACGCCGGCCGAGGCGGCCCTGGCGCTGCCCGGCGACGCGCAGCTCTCTGCGCCGATGATCAGTTGGACCAACGCCCGCACGATCAACGCGCCGCCCGACCAGGTATGGCCCTGGCTGGCGCAGATGGGCGACACGCGCGGCGCGTTCTACAGCTTCACCTTCATCGAGGATCGCATCGGCGCGCTGACCGGCGCGGCCGACTATGCGGTGAACTACACCAACGCCAACGCCATCCACCCCGAATGGCAAAACCCGCAGCCTGGGGAGGAGATCATCCAGGGCACACTCAAGTGGGAAGGGTTCGCGCCGGGCCGTTGGCTGCTGGCGAGCTCGGCCAACCCCAACGTGATGGGCTGGACCTGGCTCTGGCAGATCGCGCCCACGGCCGACGGGCGCGCCACACGGCTGGTCAACCGCATCCGCATCCAGCCGATGGGGGTCGGCGACAACCCGGTCGTCTCCTTTTTCATCGGCAATGGCGCGTTCATCATGGAGCAGCGCATGATGCACGGCATCAAGGCCCATGCCGAGGGGTGGGTCGAGCCGCGCTACCAGGAGGCGGTCGAGATTGCCCTCTGGGTCGTGGCGCTGCTGGCGGGCCTGGCCGCGGCCGTGCTCTTCGTCGCTCGCCGGCCGTGGATCGCGGCTGTGGCTGTGGCTGTGGCTGTGGCGGCCGTTGGGGTAATCCTGGTCTTCACCTTCGCCCAGCCGCCCATCGCGGTGCGCGTGCTGCTGGATGCGGCGCTGCTGGCCGGCGTGTGGGTCGCGTGGCGGACAGCCGCAACCAGGCCCGTCGCGGCCACCCCTTGAAAAGCCACTGCGGCTGCCAAACCGCGCGATAATCCGCCGCGAACTGGCGCAGGCTGATCGGCGGCCGGCCCAACAGGCGTGCAACCTCGCCGGTCACGAACGCCGACATCCCACGCCGTGTCTGATCGAGCGCGACCGCCTCGACCATCTCGCCGTGCCGTGCGCGCAGCTGCGTCACGCTCAGATCCGCCGCCCGCGGCGCGTATCCCGCGGCGGATAGCGCTTGCACGACCGCGCTGCCCACATTCCCCAACGCGCCGGTGACCAGGATGGTGTCCGCCATTGCTTCGCTCTTCACGCTTGACAGATATATAGACCAGTTGGTATAATCTCGCCATTCGACGACTTTGTCAAGAAGGACATGCTGATGACCGCCGCACGCGACCAAATCCTCCACACTACGAGCGCCCTGTTAGAGAAACAGGGCTGCCACGCGACCGGGTTGAACGAGATCATCCGCGAGAGCGGCGCGCCGAAGGGATCGCTTTACTACTACTTTCCCGATGGCAAAGACCAACTCGTCAGCGAGGCCGTGTTGGAGGGCGCACGGACAGTTGCCGCGCGTATCGAGGAGCACCTGGCGGAGATCGGCCTGGGGGCGTTCGTGCAGCGCATCGCCGAGAGCGTGGAAGCCAGCGGTTATGCGGCGGGCAGCCCGCTCACCGCGGTGGCGATGGAGACGGCGACCACGAGCGAGCGCATCAACCTGGCATGCCGCGCGGCCTATGCGCTGCTGATCGCCGCCTTCGAGAAGTATCTCTTGGCCCGCGGCGCGGCGCCAGCCCGCGCCGCCGAGCAGGCCACATTCATCACCGCGGCCATCGAAGGCGGCATCATCCTGAGCCGCACGCAGCATAGCGCTACGCCGCTGCGCATCGTGGCCGCCTATCTGGACACCCTGATTTTGGAGGAAGCATGAAAATCGTTGTTTTCGGCGCATCGGGCGGAACGGGCATCAATATCGTGGAGCAAGCGTTGGCGGCGGGGGATGTTGTCACCGCTTTTGTGCGCAACCCGGCCAGGCTGGACTTGCAGCATGCCAACTTGACCCTGTGCCAGGGGGACGCGACGGACGCGGCCGCCGTCGCACGCGCGGTCGCAGGGCAAGATGCGGTGATCAGCGCGCTGGGGCCATCACGGCCGCCCGTGCCGGGCATGATGGAGACCGCGGCCAGGAACATCGTTGCGGCAATGCGGCAGCACGGCGTGCGCCGGTTGATCTCCACCACGGGCGCAGGTGTGCGCGATCCGCAGGATCGGCCCACGCTGGTGGATCACCTGATGAAGGGGCTGCTGACGCTCCTGGCCGGCGCAGTTCTGCGCGACTCGGCCGCCAATGTGGCGGTGATCCGCGGCAGCGACCTGGATTGGACCATCGTTCGCTTCCCGCGGCTGACCGATGGGCCGGGCACGGGCAAGTACCGCGTCGGCTACCTGGGCAAAGACTCCGGTATGCACGTCGCCCGCGCTGACGGCGCCGATTTTGTGCTGAAGGAGTTACGCGCAGACAAGTACATCCGGCAGATGCCGGTGGTCAGCTATTGAGGTCAGGCTTCATGCACGCCCAACTGACCCGCCACCTGCGCAGACTGGCCGTCGAGCTCGGCTGCCGGCCCATCGGCTCGCCGGCCAACGAGGCCGCGGCCGACTATATTCGAGACGCTTTTCGCGCCCTGGGCCTGGCCGTGGAAGAGCAGCCCTACCCCTGCACCGGCTGGGACTGCCGGGGCGCGTGGCTGAGCAGCGCGGGCGATCCGCTGCCGGTCCAGGCCAACGCGTTCTCGCCCGCGTGCGATGTGACCGCGGCGGCCGTCCCCGCGTCCACGCTGGACGAGCTGGCTGCGGCCGACCTGACCGGTAAGATCGCGCTGCTGCACGGCGAGCTGGTGGCCGAGCCGCTGTCGGCCAAGTCGTGGTTCCTGCGCGGGGAGCGCGACGACGCTATCATCGCCGCGCTGGAAGGCAAACGACCGGCCGCGCTGCTGGCCCCGCCGCCGGCCACGCCCCAATACGAGCAGTTCACCGCCGACTGGGAACTGGATCTCCCCGCAGCCACCGCGCCTCTGGCGACCATCGAACGCATCCTGGCCCGGCCCGGCCCACTCCATCTGCGGCTGGAGTGCGCAAAGTTCTCCGCGACCGCGCGCAACATCGTGGCCCGCAAACCCGGCGTCCGGCCAGCCGACGCGCCCGCCAGGAAGGTTGTGCTGATGGCGCACTTCGACACGCGCATCAACACCCCCGGCGCGCTGGACAACGCGGGCGGGGTCGCTGTGCTGCTGGCGCTGGCCGAGGCGCTCCGCGAGATAGCGCTGCCGTTCGATCTGGAGTTCATCGCCTTCGACGGCGAGGAATACCTGCCGATCGGCGATGACGAGTACGTGCGCCGCGCAGGCGAGGCGTCCTTCGCCGACATCTCCCTGGCGATCAACATGGACGGCGCGGGCTATGTGGCCGGGCGCAACACGGTCGCCGCGTTCAACGTGTCACCGGAGCAGGCCGGCCGGATCGAAGCGATCGTCGCGCACTGCCCCGCGGTGCAGTGGGTGGAGCCGTGGCCGCAGAGCAACCACTCGACCTTCTCCTTCCGCGGCGTCCCAGCGCTGGCCTTCAGCTCGGCCGGCGCGTTCAACCTGGCCCATTTCCAAGCCGACACGATTGACAAGGTGAGCGTGGCGAAGCTGGTCGAGGTGGTAGACGTGGTGCGGGAGATCGTGGCGGGCTGAACCCATCCACGCATCTCCCGCACATGATCCTTGAAAATCCAAAGTTGACATTTGGATTTTCAAGGATATAATAGCTTCATGCTTATCTCAAGACCTGCTGTCATCGCCCAAGTCCAGGCTGCGCTGGCGATTCACCCTATTGCCGCTCTGTTGGGGCCGCGCCAATGCGGCAAGACAACGGTGGCGCGGATGATCGCCGACCAGCAGCCAGCCACGTACTTCGACTTGGAAAATCCGGTGGACGCGCGCCGGCTCTCCGCCCCGCTGACGGTGTTGGAAAACCTGTCCGGGCTGGTGATGGTTGATGAGGCGCAGCGGCGGCCTGAGCTTTTTCCGTTGCTTCGGGTGCTGGCGGACCGCCCACACAACCCTGCACGCTTTCTGCTGCTCGGCTCGGCCTCGCCGCAGCTCGTGCACGGGGCATCAGAATCCCTGGCCGGTCGCATCGGCTTCGTGGATCTGGCTGGTTTCGACCTGACCGAGGTAGATGCCACCCAACGTGACCGGCTCTGGCTGCGCGGCGGGTTTCCGCGCGCCTTCCTGGCGGACGACGATGCGGCCAGTCTGGCCTGGCGTGAGGCATTCACGCGTACCTTCCTGGAGCGAGACATCCCCCAGCTGGGCATCACCATCCCTGCCGAAACCCTGCGCCGCTTCTGGACTATGGTCGCCCACTATCATGGGCAGCTTTGGAACGCAGCCGAATTCGCTCGCTCACTGGGTGCCTCCGAAGTCACCGCACGACGCTATCTGGACATTCTGGCCGGCGCCTATGTGGTGCGCGTACTGCCGCCGTGGTTCGAGAACATCGGCAAGCGCCAGGTCAAGGCGCCCAAAGTGTACATCCGCGATTCCGGCATCTTGCATGGGCTGCTGCAACTGGGCACACTGACAGACGTGCAGTCCCATCCGAAACTGGGCGCCTCATGGGAAGGTTTCGTCATCGAGCAGATCATCCGGCTGCTGGACATGCGCGATGCCTACTTCTGGGCCACCCACGGCGGGGCCGAGCTGGACCTGCTGGTCCGTGTACGGGGCAAGCCATATGGGTTCGAGATCAAGTATGCGGATGCGCCCGGCGCCAGTCGCTCCATGTATGTCGCCTTGCATGATCTCGGGCTCGAGCATCTTTGGGTGGTCTATCCGGGAAAGCACCAGTATGCGCTTGACCGGCAGATCACGGCTCTTCCTGTCGAGGCTCTGTCCCGGCTGGCGGCTGATCTAGGATCACAACAACGCCACGTCCTCGACCTATCCACTTGACCAGTCCCAAACTCCCCTCACGGCGGGGGAGTTCTGCGTTGCCATGCGCGATCATGCGACTGTGGGCCGGAGCTGCCAGCTCAGATCGCCGCCACATCATATGAGGAGTTCCGCCATGACTGACAAAAATGAGTCAGAGGGACAATCATGACCTCAACGCCGACCCTTCTCAAACGGATTCTATCCTTGCTCGTCAGCGTGCTGGCTTTCGTCATCAGCCTGCTTCTGTGCCTACCGGTGATCCTGCTGCCGCCCGCGACCGCCGTGCCCGCCTGGGCGTGGATCCCGCTGGCCGCTGCCGAAATGGCGCTGCTCGTTCTGTTCTTCCGCCTTCAGCCCGCCTGGAAGGGCGCCGCAGCCTCGCTGGCGGGTCTGCTCCTGGTGGGGGTCTTGGCGGTCGGCGCGTCGCAGGCTTTCGCCAAGACTCCGCCCATCACCGATGCGCAGGGCAAGCCGCTGCCCGGCAGCATCGCCACGCTGGAGCAGGTCACGCTCAACGGCAGCCGGCAGTGGGTTTCGATCCGCGGCAAGGATACCTCCAAGCCGGTGCTGCTCTTCCTGGCTGGTGGGCCGGGCGGCAGCCAACTGGCGACCGCGCGCTACGCACTCGGGGGGCTGGAGGAGCATTTCGTCGTCGTCAACTGGGAGCAGCCCGGCGCGGGCAAGTCGTTCGACGCCGTAGACCGTTCCACCATCACGCCGGAGCGTTACATCGCGGACGCCCGCGCCCTGGTGCTGCTGCTGCGGGAACGTTTCGGCCAGGACAAGGTCTACGTCCTGGGCGAGTCGTGGGGCAGCGCGCTGGGCGTCATGCTCGTCCAACGCCACCCGGAGCTGTTTCACGCCTTCGTCGGCACGGGCCAGATGGTCGCCTTCCTGGAAAATGACCGGATGTGCTACGACTTCGCCCTGAACTGGGCGCGGGAGCGCGGGGATGCGAAGAAGATTGAGACGCTGACCCGGCAAGGCCCGCCGCCCTATTACGGCAAAAACGTGGCCTGGCAGGAAGCCGCGTTCCTGATGGACACCTTCAACTATATGAACGCCAACCCGGCCATCGCCGACAACGGCGCCAACACCTTCCGCGACCTGGCCGCGCCCGAATACGGGCTGTACGACAAGGTCAGTTGGTTCCGCGGCGTGCTGGAAACGCTGGATGTGGTCTATCCCCAGCTCTGGGACGTGGATTTCCGCCAGCAGGCCACGAAGCTCGCCGTCCCGGTCTACTTCCTGATCGGCCGCCACGACGTCAACGCGCCGACCGTGCTGACCGAACAGTACTTCGCCGTCCTCGACGCGCCGCACAAGGAAATCGTCTGGTTCGAGCATTCGGGGCACACGCCTTGGGTGTCAGAGTCGGACCGTTTTGTGGAGGTGATGGTCAACACCGTGCTGGCGCAGACGCAGGGGCGCTGATCATGAACGCTGCCCTACACGACGCGTATGCGGCCGATTATGATCAACAGGTGCAGGCCTACGGCTGCCACGTGGCCGACGTGCTGTTCGGGCTTTGCTATGAATACGTCCAGCCCGGCCAGCGGCTGCTGGATGCCGGCATTGGCAGCGGCCTGTCGGCGCAGCTCTTCGCCAAAGCCGGGCTGGAGATCCACGGCATGGACTTCTCGCCGCCATGCTGGCAGATGCGGGCCAGGGTTTGCCGCTGATCTGACCCTGCAGACTTGGCAACAAGCCCTGGCCGTATCCGACGAGCGGTTTCGCGCACGTGGTCTGCTGCGGCGTGCTGCACTTCATGGGCGACCTGGACGACCTTCGCAGAGGCGGCGCGTGCTGGCGCCGGCCGGCGTTCGCCTTCACCACGCAGCAGTCGCCGCCCGGCCAACGATCAGGCGCCTTATGAACGACAAGTCGCAGGCGATTTCGACATCTTCTGCCCACGCACATCGCATACGTCCAAGCGCTGCTGGCTCAGCATTCGTTTCAGCCGCTAAAGGGGCAAAAGTGCTTGTCGGCGACGACCTGTTCATGCTATGGCGGTTGGCCAAAGCAATGAGGAAGACATGTCTGACTTCTGCACTCGTTTTATCAGGCGGTGGCGAGCAGTACGAACGCGAGTATTGCGCCGCGCTTGTCACCGCAACCTGCTGCCAGCACGGTTTTGCCGACCTGCCGGACCTCGACCATCTGATCAAAGTATCCGAGATCACCGCGGCACTCGCGTGCTCGACCTGGGCTGCGCAACGGCATGATCGCCGAGTACCTCTCCGACGAGACTGGCGCACGTCACCGGCATTGACTTCATCCCGCAGGCCATCGCGCACGTGGCGCACCAGTCGAAGCGCGACCGGTTGGACTTCCGCGTGATGGATATGTCCCGTCTGGATTTTTCGCCCGCCAGCTTCGATGTAGTCGTCTCCGTGGATACGTTCTACTTCCACCGACCTCGTCGAGACGCTGGCCGGCTGCCGGTCCTGTTAGCCGAGGCGGCCGATTGGCCGCCTTCTTCGACCAGAGCTGCGGGCCGGACACGCCGTTGGAGCAGTATCCGAGCGAGTGCATCCTGCCCGACAACACTGACCTGGCGCGGGCGCTGCGGGAACTGGGCTGGACCTATCGCCGTGGGACTACAGCGCCGCCATGCTGGCTCACCTGCGCCGCCGCCGGCCTGTGTTGGAAGTCCAAGCCGGTTCGAGGCGGAGGGCAATCTCTTTCTGTACGACAGCCACCTGGGCGAGTCGCACGGCATCGAGCGCGCCTACAGCATAACGCCGGGAAGCGCTATCTGTACCTGGCTGAGCGTGCCGCTGGGGCAATGGGCCCGCCAATCCTATCCATTCTGACCAGGGCGAACTCCCTGCGACGGGGGGTTTCTGTTTGTCGGACGCGATACTGGTGCCATGCAACTGGATCTATCGCTGCCAAACGCAAGGAGGTATTTCATGGATAGGCAACGTACTGCAACCCCATCACCGCTGGTCTGCTCCTGATCGGCATCGGCATCCTGCTTCTCACCGGCTGGTGGTGGCCTGGCATCATGGTTGTGCTGGGCATCGCCATCGGCGCGGCCTGGTCTTCCGCAACCGCTATCGGGAAGGGGCGGTTGTACCGCGATTTTCTTCGCCATCCCGCTATTGACCGGCCGACATTCCCTGGAACCTCTTCGGCCCCATGATCCTCATCGGCATGGGCACGGTGGTGCTGATCAGGCGTTCTACCTGCGCGAAGGGTGAGAGGAAGGCGCGACATGGCGACCACGACAACCCCTTCGGCGGCGGTTCGGCTGGACTGGCTGCGGGTGTTAGCGATTGCGGCGGTCTTTCTCTTTCACAGTGCGCTTCGACCCACCGGACTGGCAGTCAAGAACCCCACCACCTATCCGGCCCTGAAATCGCTGCCGCGCTGGTGATCGTCTGGATGATGCCGCTGCTGTTCACCATTTCGGGGGCCAGCACCTTTTATGCGCTGCGCAATCGCAGCGGCGGGGCGTTTCTCAAGGATCGGGCGCTGCGCCTACTCGCGCCCCTGGCGGTGGGCGTCTTCACCCATGTAGCGTGGCAGGTTTACCTGGAGCGCACGACCCATCACCAGTTCACCGGAACCTTCTGGCAGTTCTTGCCCCATTACTTCGACGGCTGGTATGGCTTTGGCGGGAACTTTGCCTGGATGGGGTTGCACTTGTGGTATCTGGAGATGCTGTTCATCTTCAGCCTCATCCTCCTGCCGATCTTTCTCTGGCTCCGCCAGGGCGCAGGGCGGGCGGTGTTGGCCTGGTTGGGCGGCCGGCTGGCCGCGCCCGGCGCCGTCTACCTGCTGGCGCTGCCGATCATGGCATTGGTTGCCTTGCCGTCCCCTAACAGCATCCTGGGTGGTCGTTACTTCGGCGGTTGGAGCCTGCTCGGCTACCTGCCGATCTTTCTGAACGGCTTCGTCCTCGTTTCACATGACCCGTTGTACGAACGCGTGCGCCGCGGGCGTTGGGCCTCCCTGGCCGCTGCCGCCGGGTTGACCCTCGGGCTGTTCGCCTGGTACACGGCTGCAGGCGAGCCGCGTTTCGGCACGGCGCACCACACGGCGCTCTTCGCCTTGTATGGGTTGTGCGCCTGGTGTTGGGTGCTGGCGATCCTGGGCCTGGCCGCGCAACACCTACGCTTCGGCCATCCTTTCCTGGCGAGCGCCAACGAAGCGGTGTTGCCATTCTATGTGCTGCACCAGACAGTGCTGCTGACCGTGGGCTCCTTCGTCGTGCGCTGGGCCGTGCCTGACTTGGCCAAGTGGGCCATCATTGCGCTGATCTCCCTGCCCCTCTGCCTCGGCTTGTACTGGCTCGTGATCCGGCCGGTCAACCTGCTGCGATTTCTGTTCGGCATGAAGCCGCGCTGATGCAGTCCATGCGAGTTGCCCCATAGCGCGCTGTCCACGCCTGGCCGTTTGACCAGGCGCGGACTCGCCTCACGACGGGGGAATTCGCGCCTGATTTTTGTCAGGATACGGGTACATTCAGTTCGCATTTTGTTTCGCTCGGAGGTCGCTATGAACCAATCCACCATCGGCACGACCGATACCTTTGCCGATACCCCTCTTCAGCCAAACTGGCGACATGTTGGCGCTTTCCTCGGCCTCACTTTTGGCCTCACTTGGCTGCTCGATCTGGCCCTTTACCTGCGCGGCGGCCTCGCCACTGCCGGGGTAACCACCATCCTGCAGCTCCAGATGTTGCTGCCTGCGTTCAGCGCCATCGTGTTGGGCTTGTTCTTCTTCCGCGAAAGCCCGATCCATCGCGACCGGCGGGCTGGCCGCGGACGCTGGTTCTACTACTACTTCCTGGCGCTGACAGTGGTCTATGCGCTGGGCGCGCTAGGCGTGTGGCTGGCCCCGGACCAGCCGGCGCTCAAGATGGCGACCTCCCTGATCCCCCTGGTTTTCTCCTTCCTGGGCTTGCTGCTTCTCGTGGCGTTGCGTGCCGCAGCCGGCCGCGAGGCGATGGCCCAGGTCGGGTTGGCGGGGGGCAACTGGCAGTACTGGCTGAGCTTCGGGCTGGCCATTGTCGCCTGGTTCGTCCTGCAGGCCGCGCTGAACGCCGTCACTGGCCTGGGTGGGAGCCGGCTGACACCCCTGCCCTCCGTGCCAGGGTTGGATGCCACTGCCATGCTGATCGTGGGCGCGCTGCAAACCGTGCTGCTAGGGCCGATCCTGGGCCTGGTCATTACCTTCGGCGAGGAGTACGGCTGGCGAGGATACTTGCAGAGCGAGCTGTTCAAACTGGGTCGAGTGCGCGGCGTGCTCCTGCTCGGGGTGATCTGGGGCGCCTGGCACTGGCCGCTCATTCTGATGGGCTACAACTATCCGGGCCACCCGTTGCTTGGGCTGGCGCTGATGACACTGTACACAACGGGCTTGGGCATCGTGCTGAGCTACGCCGTGCTCAAGTCGAGCAGCGTCCTGCTGGCTTCCTTCCTGCATGCGCTCACAAACCAGGTCGCAGCCTTCATCATCGTGGTGGGCTTCACGCCGCACGACAGCGCCTTCTCGTTCTTTATCGGCGTCTATGGGATCGCGACGCTGGCAGTCGCCGCCTCCCTGATCCTGCGCGATCCGATCTGGCGCGGTGAGGGCAGCAGCCTGGCCTGATGCTGCAGCAATCCGCTATCCCTTTACAACCCTGGCAGCGCTTTCACACTCTGCCGGTCAAGCTTCAGGTGAACCGTTCCTTCTCCGAGTCGCTCGACGAAAGACGCAGGCACCGCCACGCCCTTCCGGTCCCACGGTTGTCCGTTGTTCAGCACCAGGTGGGTGATGCGCCCGCTGCCTGGCTCAACCTCCAGTGGGCCTAGCCGGCCCACCTCGCCATCGGTCGCTTCCACGCGCGTGCGGCGGCTGAGCGCGAACTCATTCTCTGGAACCCGTTCCTCCTCCACCGGCGCCCACTTGATCTCCTCGGGCATTTTGCCGCCGAGCAGCATCAGTTCGGAGCCATTGCGATAGTCTGGCACGGCCACCCGCACGTAATGGCGTTCGATGAAATCTTGCATGGCGGCGAGTTCTTGCTCCGTGCAGTCCAGGGTGATCCCTTGGATGGTGGCGTCGGCCACCCTATCCCACGGCACAAGACGCTGGGTATCCCAAGACTCGTCCTCCTCAACCTCAAGGCGCGGCGCCGTGAGCGTTACCCGACGCTCCTCTTCCTCAACGACCAGGCGCGGCGGCCTCGGTGATGCGGGGTCCCGATTTTCTTCGACCACCAGGCGCGGCCTTTTGAGCATTATCTCCTTTTCGGTTTCCTCAACCACCAGGCGCGGCGGCCGCTGAGGCCTTGGGGGGCGCTCGTTTGCACCGATGACCAGGTGCGTTACCTTCAACTCTTTCGGCTCCACGATGACGTGGCTGCAATGGCCAGCCATCCCATCAATGCACTCTACTTCCGTGTGCATAGCGATCAACATCTCACGTGCTCCTTTCATTTGCTTGAACGAACCCGCACTTATCTCAGCGCGCAGGTCGGACGCATGAACTGCAGACCTGTTGTGATTGTTCCTGTCCTTTTCCCCGTAAATAGTTTTTCCGGGCCTGCGGCGGCTGGTTTAGCATTCTTGCGCATTGCTGCCGGTCACGCCGCAAATCAAGGGGGCATGGAGAACCCAGGCGGCTTTGAAAAGCTCAAAGGGTTCGCCATGCCCCGCCGATGACGGTGCGCCTTCAGACCTTAGGGCCGCAGCGCTTCTTTGATGAGGGCGCCGGCCTGCGCCAGTTTGGCCTTGCGCGCTTCTTGCTCGGCCTTGCGCTCGGCGATGCGCTTCTGATTCTCCGCCCGCCGCGCTTCCCGCTCGGCCTTCAACTCGGCGGCGCGCTTCTCGATCTCCGCGTCGTAGGCTGCGCCCTCGGCCTCAAGTTCGGCCATCCACGCCTGGTCCTCGGCCTCGAGCTTGGCGAGACCCTGCTCGATCTCGGCCAACCACGCTTCGTCCTCGGCCTCGAGCTCGGCGAGCCGCTGGTCGAGTTCGGCCTTGCGCGCTTCGTATGCGGCCTTGAGCTCGGCGATGTGCTTCTCGATCTCAGCCTTGCGGCTGTCGCTGGCCTGCTTCAACTGATCCTTCAGCGCGTTGATCTTGGCATCGGTCTCGTTGTGCAAGCGCTCCAATTCCGCCTTGGCCTTGGCCTGGGCTGCCTGGGCCTTCGCCTTCCGTTCTTCCTTTTTCGCCTTGAGTGCGGCCTTGGTTTCCTCGCTCGCCTGCGCCCAGTCTGCCTGCAGGTGCTTCATATCCACGTCGAACGCCGCCTGATCCAGGAGCATCTGCTCCTCCATCTTCTCGAATATCGTAGCCATTTTCGTATCTCCTTAATTTGATTTGTTCTGTCACTCACTCAGATAACATCATGCCGGTTGGGCCGCCAGGCTGCTGCGCAGACCGCGCAGGCGGATGCCGAACACGAGCATGCTGACCCCAAACACCAGGGCATAAATCCCAATCAACCCCACGATCGCCAGTGCGCCGGTTCCGGGATAGACAAACACGAGCACCCCAAAGATGATCGAGGCAATGCCGGCGATCACCAACATCCAGTCCCGCTTGATGGGCAGTTCGAAGCCGGCAATCACCTCGAAGACGCCCGTCATGATTGCCCACATGCCGACGAGAAAGATCAACGCCTGGGCGGTAATGCCTGGGAAGAAGAAGGTCGCCAGGCCGACGGCCATCCCGAGGATGCCGTCGAGCACATACCAGACGGCTTCGCGCCCAGGGTGTCCAAATGCGCTCACGATGGCGAACACGCCATCCACAAACGCGTACGCGCCAATGATCAACGCCAGCGATACCAGCGTCATGCCGGGGTACGTCAACGCTACGATGCCAAACAGGATGGCGAGAATACCGCGCAACGCCACCGCCCACCACTTCTGAGTCAATACGTCCAACATACAAGACCTCCGTAAAATTGTTATTTGTCGGGCGGGATGCCAATCGCATCCCGCCGAAAGCATCTTGCCTTGCGCTTCTAGCCGGCCTGTGACCGGCGGTCGGGGGCCACAGACTCCCTGGAAACGGGGAAACTGCATCTACTGAGATGACTTCTGGCCGTTCAGAATCTCTTCCACTTTTTTCGATTGCTCCGGCGTAAGCGTGGTTGACAGCACGACGCCGCCATAGCTGCCAAACTGCGCTGCGACCAGGGCGGGATCGGCCGAGCGCAGCAGCGCAAAGATTGCCGAGTCGCCAGGCTGCACCTGCGCGCCGATCTCTTGGACAAAATCCTCCGGGATGCCAAAGTCGTCTTTCCACCACCTGGCATCCAGGGCTCCGCCCGCCGCGCCGAGCGCCCCACCCGCGGCCCCGGCCGCGACGACGCCCGCCGCCACGGCGCTGGCGCCTGCGGTCACCGGCGCCGCAATCGCGCCTAACGTAAGCCCGATCAACGAGCCGAACAAGCCGCCGAAGGCAGCTCCTTCGCCCGTCGTCATCTGGTAGCTGGAATCAATCCGCAGTTTGCCGTTATAGTCGCGATAGGCGGCGACGGCGTCATCCAGATCAATGGTCCAGCCATAGTTCATGTCCACGAGTTCGTTCAGCACGCCCGAAGCCCGGAACATGTCCTTCTTGAATCCTACGACGATTAGTGTTGACATTGCCATTTTCCTTTCATCACGCTGCACAATTTCACAGTTCCCTGTGTAAATCTTCAACCCAATCCTGCCTCAGCGTGTTCCGTGTGCTATCATGAACCGAAGCCATCCGTTGCTGCGGCTGCCTTCGCTGAGCTATCTGAACGACTGTGAACTCGCTTGGGCGCATTCTTCAAGAGCCATTATAGAGAGAACAAATCTCAAAGTCACTCTGCAAGACTTGACAACTCGCTTGTCATCACTTGTCATCTCGATGCGCTGAGGAGAGCAGGGAAAGGCTTCTGCACCTTCGAGCAGTCGGTGCACAGCCCCATCTTCGAAGAGCCGACGACGGTGCGCCTGATCCTACGCGAGGACGTACTGTGGGCAACGACACGACTGGTGCATAACCTGTCCAGATGACCAGTCCCGAACTCCCCCGGCGGCGGGGGAGCTTCTGGTGGGGTGGGTCTATACTACGATCAATTCGTACGGACGTAAGGAGAAACAAGGAGAAACAATGAAAACTATGTCCCTCTCAACGGTCATCAACCCGACCATTCTGATCCTGGCGGCCTTGATCGCCCTCGTCACGTTCCTCGCGCTGCGAGGCAACAACCTGCCGCTGCTCGCCAACCCGAAGGTCAGCGTGGCGATTGTGCTCGTGTTGGGTTTTGCCATGTGCGCGCAGGGCGGCCTGGGCTACGTGGGCGCGGCCGGCCAGTGGACGCACCCGCTCGCCATCGTCGGCTATATCCTCGGTGCGGCGATCCTGGTCGTGGCGGGCGCCGCCTTCTTCGGCTTCAAGCTGCCCCTCATCGCCGGCCCGTCGCAGGCGTTGATCGCCATGGTCGCGCTGATCGGGGCCAAGGTCGTCAACTCGCTGGCGCATTACCTGGTGGCGCGCTGAGGCAGAGGGTTGGCAACTGACCGGGGTCAGATGCCAACCCTGAAGGTATGCAAAGATGAGACACTCCGCGTGGTACTCGATCCTCCTTGGCCTCCTGATGTTTGGCCAGTGGGGCTTCTTCCTGGCCAGTGGGGCTTCTTCCTGGCCATGGGCGCCGTACCCGAGCTGCGAACGGAACCGATCCGCGTCGCCTTTCACCTGGCGGCGGAGTTCGCTACGGCGTTCAGTCTGCTGACTGGCGGGATTGCCCTGCTGCGCGGTGCAGTCTAGGGCAAGAAGCTGGCCCTGTTCGCCGCGGGGCTGGTGGCTTACACCGCAGTCGTCAGCCCTGGCTACTTCGCCCAACTTGGCCAGTGGCCGCTGGTCGGCATGTTCGCAGTGCTGCTGGCGGTCGACGGGGTTAGTGTCTGGGCTTTGACGTGGGCATAGCGCCCGCGAGTTGGCAACTCTATGGTGAGCTAGAAAGAGATCCGACCATGAAGAAACGAGCCTTGCTCTTGACCCTGTTCATCTTCGTAGCCATGACCTGGGTCTCTTGCATTAACATCACAGGGAAAGCCCCAACCGGCCAGTCAACTGACGCGTTGGCTCTGGCAACGACGGTCGCCACGATCGAACCGGCCACCCCCACGCCAGAGGTCTTCATCGCCATGACGCGGGCCATCCCCGGCGAGTTCCAGCCGACGGCGATGCCCGCGCCAACGGCTACACAACCACCAACCATCACGGGGACGACAGTCACATTCCAGCTATTGACCATCACCATCCCCCTCCCAGCGACGGGGGAGTTTGTTCTTTCCTTTGGCTATACTGGAATTACGCAGTACCCATGTGGCCTGATCAGGAGTTGAACCGCCATGCCGCTGAAACATCGCCCAGTTGAACAGGAACACCCAGACCTCGGATTGGAGCGCCTGGTCTTTTTCAGCGACGCGGTGATGGCGATCGCAATTACCCTGCTGACCGTGGACTTGAAGCTGCCCGAACTGGGAGAAGCGGCCACTTCACCGCAGCTCCTGCAGGCCCTGGCCGCGCTCACCCCCCGCTTCCTGAGCTTCCTCATCAGCTTCCTGGTTATCGGCGTATACTGGAGTTCCCATCACCGCTACTTCAACTGCATGGCCCGCATGGACGGCCGGCTGGCCGCGCTCAATATGCTCTTTCTGCTCTCGATTGCCCTCATGCCTTTTGTTGCCGGGCTGCTGGGGCAATACTACTACCTGCCTATCGGCCCGGCAGTCTACGCGGCGGCAATGGCCTTCACGGGCTTCTCCATGAATGCCATCTGGTGGTACGCCTCCCACGAGCGCCGCCTGCTCAGACCGGAAGTGAGCGATGCCTTCATCCGCACCCGTCGGGTGTTGCTGTCGGTCGGCCCGACCGCATTCCTGCTGTCTATTCCGCTGGCGTGGGTTGACTTCGTTGCCATTATTACGGCCTGGTGGATGTCTCCCGTCATCACCATTATCATTCTCCGGATCATGCAGCGGCGCGCGAGGAGACTGGCGGCCGCCAAGTAATCACAAGGAACAAGAAATGAAAACCATGAACAAGCCTGTCCTCGTCACCTACGCCACCCGCGCCGGCGCCACGGCCGAGATCGCGGCCGCCATCGCCGAAACCCTGGCCGCCCGCGGCTGCACTGTGGATGTGAAGCTGCTGAAGGAAAAGCCAAAGCTGGACGGTTACGCCGCGGTCGTGCTGGGCAGCGCCATCCGTATGGGCGCCTGGCTGCCTGAGGCGGTGGATTTCGTCAAGGCCAACCAGGCCGCGCTGAACAGCCTGCCTGTCGCGCTCTTCACCGTGCACATGCTCAACACCGGCGACGACGAGACCAGCCGAACCGCCCGCGCCGCCTACCTCAACGCCGTTCGGCCGCTGCTGAACACCGCCGAAGCGGTCTACTTCGAGGGCAAGATGGACTTCAGTCGCCTCTCGTTCCTCGACAAGGTCATTGCCAAGATGGTCAAGGCGGTCGAAGCGGACCATCGCGACTGGGGCCAGATTAAGCAGTGGGCTGGCGCCCTTTGGAGTTGAAATCATGATCACACAAGCAACGATCACCCTTCCGCGCCGGCTCAACGCCGGCTGGCTCGGCGTCGCCGCCATCGCGCTGATCTATGCGGCGTTGTACGCGTCCAACCTCATCTTGCCGCTCGGCAACACCAATCACATGACCCGCATCTGGGATTGGTCGCAGATGGCGCTGGCCGCGACCGCCGGCATTGTGCTGATCCTGAAGCGGCGCAACCTGACACTAGCCGCGGCCCTGACGGGGCTGGCCCTGGCGGCGGTCAGCGGGCTGTCGCACGCGCAGCACGATCCCAGCCCGCTGTGGAGCGGGCTGGAGGGGGCGGCAGTCTGGCTCTGCTTCACGGGCGGGACCGCGCTGTTCCGCGACCTGGCCGCGGGCGCCGTCCCGGCGTTCCGGCCGCCGCTGGCCGCCATCGGCCGCAGCCTGGCCTTCGGCGCGCTGGTGGCGCTGCCGCTGGCGGCCCTCAATAATCTCTACTTCTACCTCAACGCCGGCGCAGTTCGCTTCCAGAACGTCTTCGCCAGCGCGTTCGAGGCGCTTAGCCCAGCCACTCACGAGGAGATCATCTTCCGCTTCTTCGTCCTGGCCCTGTGCCTGTATCTGCTCCGCGCCAGCCCGTCGCGACGTTGGGTCACCGCGGCCGCCGTCGCCCTCGCCGTCGTGCCGCACAGCCTGAACCACCTGCCGGATCTGTTTCTGCAGAATCCGCCCATGGGCCTGGCGATGCTGGCGGCCACCAGCCTGCTCTTCGGGCTGCCGATGGCGCTGCTGCAGCTCCGGCGCAACCTGGAGACCGCCATCGCGTTTCACTGGCTGATTGATTTCGTGCGCTTTCTGTTCGGGTTTTGATCGCACTTGTCTAGCATGAGCAGAGGAAGGGTTTCGGGATGAAAGCCGCACCGCCTGCATCACCTGCCTGCCATGAAATCCCGCCGCGCTTGCCATCGGTGGCGATGGACCGGCTGGAGCATCTCGTTCTGGCTGCTGCCGATCAGCAGCTGCACTGCGTGATTCGCTTTGCCGGCCGCATTGATGCGCCGCGGTTGGCGCGGGCAGTCCGGCTCACCCTGGACGCGGAGCCGGTGCTCGGCTGTCGCTTTGTCGTCCATCCCTGGCGGCCGTTTTGGACCCGTCTGCCTGGCTTGGACGAGCGGGATCACTGCCCCATCGAGACGCCGGCTGATCCTGAGGCCGCGCTGGCGCACTACATCGTGACGCCCCTCGACCTGGCGGCAGGGCCGCAGGCGCAGGCGCGGTTATTCCGCGGCGCTGATGACCTGCTGTGCGTCAAACTCAACCACGCGGTAGCCGATGGAGGTGGAGTGATCGAGTACGCCGGGCTGTTGGCAGCCACCTATCGCGCCCTGGGCGCTGATCCAGGCTATGTACCCCGCGCCAACCTGACAGGCGCGCGCGGCCTGGGGCAGGTCTTTCGGCGCATCGCGCCCCCCGCGCTGCTGGCCGCGTTGCGGCACAGTGCGATCCCAACGCCCGCTTGGGGCTTCCCGGCGCAGAGTAACGATCTGACCGGCCGGACGCTGCTTATCCGCCGGGTGCCTATGGATCGAGTGAAGGCTATCGGCGCCTATGCACATGATCGCGGCGTTTCCTTCTCCGACGTGCTGTTGACTGCGTTTTACCGGGCGCTGTTCGATGTGCTTGACCCGTCGGCCAGCGTGCCGTTGCCCGTGCAAGAGCCGGTCAACCTGCGGCGCTATCTGCCCGGCGGCAGGGCGGCCGGGATCTGCAACCTGGCCGCCTCGATCTATCCTACCATCACCCGCGAGCCTGGAGCGACTTTCGAGGCTGCGCTGGCGCAGGTCCACGCCGCGCGCAGCGCCGCAAGCGCAGGCTTGCCCGGCTTGGGTCAGGCGTTGGCGCTGGAAGCGGCGCTGGCGCTGCCATATGTCCTCGCGCAGCGCCTGGCGGTCTCCGCCATGTCTGGCGCGAAGACCGGCAAGACGCACCCGTTCTTCTCGAACATGGGTGTGCTCGATCCGGCCGGGGTGGACTTCGGCGACGCGCCCGTGACCGACGCCTACGGCGTTGGCCCGGTGCTCTACCCGCCGGGCTTCTTCCTGGCGCTCAGCACATTTCAAGGGGTGCTGACCGTGGCCACCAGTTTCTGCCACACGGCGGTGGATGCCCGGCGCGTCGCGCAGTGTCTCGACCAGCTGGTGGCTGAGCTCCCCTCGTAGGCGGGCGCCCAATCAATAAGCCCACCCGCAGCCTCCTCAGCTCTCTACCTATCCACTTGACCAGGCGCGAACTCCCCCTGTGGCGGGGGGAGTTTTTGCGACGAAGGGTCTATACTGCGGCCAATCACCTCAACCGCAGGAAAAATAAGGAGGCTGAGTCGTATGAGGATCTGGTTGTGGGTTGTTGTTGTCCTGGCGGCGATTGTCGCTCTCGGCTGGCTAGGCTTGCAGGTGCGGCCGAGCCCGTTTCCACCTCACGCGGAAAGAACGCCCGCGCTGAAGACCGCGCCCCTGCCCGCCGGTCTGCCGGCCCCAGTGGAGCGATTCTACCGGACGGTGTACGGCGACCAGGTTCCGGTCATCGAGACGGTCGTCATTAAGGGACGGGCGAAGATGACCATTGGCGTCACGCTGCCGGCCCGCTTCATCTTCATCCACAACACGGGCAAGGACTACCGCCACTATTTCGAAGCGACCTGGTTCGGGCTGCCCATCGCCAGGGTGAACGAGCGCTACATTGACGGGGCAAGTCTGTTCGAGCTGCCGTTCGCGACCTATGACAACGACGCCAGCATCAACCAGGGCGCCAACCTGGCGGTCTGGGCGGAGGCGAACTGGTTCCCAGCCATTTGGCTCACCGACGGCCGCGCGCGCTGGCAGGCGGTTGACGACCGCACCGCTCTGCTGTTTGTCCCCTTTGGCGACCAGCCAGAGAATTTCGTCATGCGCTTCAACCCTGAAACGGGCCTGCTAGACAGCATGGAGGCGATGCGTTACCGGGATGCGGGCGACCAGGCCAAGAAGATCCTGTGGATCACCCGCAGCGTGCCAGGCCCCGCCATCGAAGGCACGCCGCTCAGCGCAACCGGCTCCGCCACCTGGCTGGATCAGGGCCGGCCCTGGGCCGTGTTCACGCTCGAAGACGTGGTTTACAACGTGGATGTGAGCGCATATATCCGTCAAAAGGGGAAGTAGGCGGTCCAGATTAGACGCTCTTCGCCCTCCCTGCTACAATCTGTGGGTTCGCTCCCCCGACTGCAATCTCTGCAAGAGACCCATCATGCCATTCAGACGTGCTTGCCTCCGATTGATCATGCTCCTCTTCACCCCGGCTGCGTGCGCGCCCGCGGCGCCTTTGATACCGAACAATCAGGAGCACTAGATGTTCGCCATGCGCGGTTTTCTCAACAGTGTGCGGGGCCGGCTCTTACTGCTGGCGCTGCTGACCATCCTCCCCGTGTTGGCGCTGCAGATTTTCGGCGCCTGGTCGCTGTGGGAGCTGGGGTTCATGGGGTTGGTGCTGATGATCGCGTTGGCGTTGGCCTGGCAGGGCAGCGAGCGTCTCTTTCTGCGTCCTCTCGCCGACCTGATGGCCGCGGTGCAGCGCGTGCAGAGCGGCGACCTGAGCGCGCGCGCCTCTGCAGTGCGCGGGTTGGGCGAGGTGCAAGATTTGGCGCAGGCCTTTGACCGCATGGCTGACGCCCTGCAGCAGCGCGAGGCCGAGCGCCAGCAGCTGGAGGAGCGCTTCCGCGCGGCGTTCGAAAGCTCCGCCATCGGCATAGGCCTGCTGTCGCTGGAGGGGGACATCCTGGCCGCCAACGCGGCGGTCTGTCGGATGTCCGGCTACACCGAGGAGGAATTGCGACAGCGCAACGACCGCGACAACGTCTATCTGCCCGACGCTGGGGTGGGCATGGATCGTTTCGCCGAGATGCTGGCCGGTCAGCGTGGCTACTACAGCGTCGAGCGGCGCTACGTGCGCAAGAATGGCGAGATTTTTTGGGCGCGGCTGACCCTCTCCCTGGTGCGCGATGCCCAGGGTCAGCCATCCTACCTGGTGGGCATGGTGGAGGACATTGACGAGCAGAAGCGTAAAGACGCGATATTGGCGGAATCGGAGGCGCGCTTCGAGGCGATCTTCAAGAATGCGGCCATCGGCATCAGCATCATCGCCCCAGATGGCCGGGTGTTAGCCGTCAACCCGGTGCTGCAGGAGCTTTCCGCGCGCAGCGAGTCTGAGCTTATAGCGCTGGGCGGCCAGAGCATCACATACCCCGAAGATCGGGATGTGGGCCGCCGGGAGTTTGCGGAAGTCCTGGCCGGGGAGCGCAAGGCGTACCAGGTCGAAAAGCGCTACGTCCATGGAGACGGCCGCATCCACTGGATGCGCCAGAGCATCTCCCCGGTGCGAGATGCCGCTGGCCGGGTGCTTTACCTGGTCGTCATTGCGGAGGATATTGACGAGCGCAAGCGCGCCCTGGAGGAGCTGCGCGCCTCTGAGGCGCGCTTCAAGGCTGTGTTCGACAACGCGGCCGTAGGCATTGCCATGATGACCCTCGACCGCCGCATTGTGCAGGTCAATCCCACCGCGACGCGCATCACCGGCTACAGTCCAGAGGAGATATACCGCACCAATCCTTCGGACATGGTTTTCGAGGAAGATCGCCTCATAGATCGGGAGTTGTTCCTGGATCTGGTCGCGGGCAGGCGCGATCAGTACCTGATCGAAAAACGTTACCTTCGTCGGGATGGCAGCCAGTTTTGGGGCCGAATCAACTTCGCGCTGGTGCGCGATAAGCAGGGCCAGCCACAGTACATTGTCGGCATGATCGAGGACATCAACGAGGAGAAGAAATCGCAGCAGACGCTGGCCGAGTCGGAAGCCCGTTTCCGCGCCATGTTCGAGAACTCAGCCGTGGGCATGGGGTTGATGTCGCTCGACCGCGTCGTGGTTGATGCCAATCCGGCGATTTGTGCGATGCTCGGCTATGAACGCGAGGAGTTGATCGGACAAAGCCCCGCGCTGGTGACCTATCCAGACGATTTCGCCTCCTCCACCGAGCAGTTCCAGCAGCTGCTCTCCGGCGAGACCAGCCACTACATCACTGAACGCCGTTACATGCGTAAGGGCGGCGAAGTGTTTTGGGCGCAGATTTCGATGAGCCTGGTGCGCGGCCCGGATGGCAAACCACTCTACCTGGTAGGCCTCATTAACGACATTGACGCTCAAAAGCGCGCCGCCGAACGGCTGGCCAATCAGGCGACCGAGCACCGCCGCCAGCTCGAGCAGCGCATTGCCGAGCGCACCGAGGAGCTGAATGCGGCCAACGAACGGCTGCGGGCGAAGGCCGCCTTGGACGCCGTCGCCGCTGAGCGCACCCGTCTGGCCCGCGATCTGCACGACGCGGTTACGCAGACCCTCTTTTCAACCACCCTGATCGCTGAGGTGATCCCCGACCTGTGGGACATGAATCCGGCCGAGGGCCGGCGCCGGTTGGAGGAGCTGCGCCAACTCACGCGCGGCGCGTTGGCCGAGATGCGCACCCTGCTGGTGGAACTGCGACCCAACGCGCTGACGGAAGTCCCATTGGCCACCCTGCTGCGACAACTGACCGAGGCGATGGTGGGCCGGTCGCGCATCGTGGTGCAGCTCAGCGCGGAGGGCGAGCGTCGGTTGCCTCCCGACGTGCAGGTGGGGCTGTACCGCATCGCCCAGGAGGCGCTCAACAACGTGGTCAAGCACGCCAGGGCCACGCAGGCGGTGGTCACCTTGCGCCTGGGAGAGCCGGTACGCCTGACCGTGGCCGATGACGGCGCAGGCTTCGACCCCAACGGGGTGGCTGCCGACCACCTGGGCCTGCGCATCATGCGCGAACGGGCCGAAGCCATCGGCGCAAAATTGAGCGTTTACAGTGAGCCGGGGGAAGGGACACAGGTGTCGGTGGTGTGGGATAAGGAAAGATCATGAACAATAAAATTCGTGTCATGCTCGTTGACGACCATGCGGTTGTGCGCTCTGGCCTGAGCGCTTTCCTCAGCGTCAACTCCGATTTGGAGCTGGTGGGAGAGGCGGAGAACGGTCAACAGGCCGTGGCGCGCGCAGGCCTCCTGCAGCCAGATGTCATCCTGATGGACTTGATGATGCCGGTGATGGATGGCATCGCCGCCACCCAGGCCATCAAACGTCAGCACCCCGCGATTCAAATCGTCGCGCTGACCAGCTTCCAAGAAGATGAACTGGTGCAGAACGCGCTGCGCGCGGGTGCGATCGGTTATCTGATGAAAAACGTCACCGCCCGCGAGCTGGCCGCAGCCATCAGGTCGGCCAAGGCGGGCAAGATGACTCTCTCATCCGAAGCCGCCCAGGCGTTGGTGCGCGCCAACCAGCAGGCGCAGGAGCCTGAATCCCTGACCGAACGCGAGCGCGAAGTGCTCAAGCTGATGGTCGAGGGCTTGAACAATGCCGAAATCGCTGAGCGGTTGGTCGTCAGTCTTTCCACCGTCAAGTATCACATCAGCAACATCCTGGGCAAGTTGGGTGTGGACAATCGCGTGTCGGCGGTGACGTTAGCGATACAGCGAAGGATGGTGTGAGGCGTTAGGACGTTGTCACGTTGTCACGTTGTCACGTTGTCACGTTTCAGGTTCCACCCCTCCTATCCACTTGACCAGTCCGATACTCTCCCCGCGGCGGGGGCAGCGCCGCATGAACAGGCGTATACTTTGCACAGATAGCAATCCTGCATCTGGAAAAGGAGTAACGCCATGTTCGAGGTCCACCCTCCGGGTTGCGATTTTTACTTCACCGCACGTCCCATCGTCAACAGCCATGTTGCCTTGCTCCAAAGCGCAATCCAGATGTTCAACGCAGCCCGGCTGCGCGGCACGATTGAACGGGTCAAAAGCGTTTTTCGCCGTTGTTCCTGGCGTCTGCTCGACCTGGACGTTATCCCCACCAATCAGGTGCGCCATCGGCGCTACGGCGGCATCCAGGGCGTCAGCTTGAGCCAAATCTGCGGCAGTATGGGCCGCGCCAACGACTTCGATCGCCACTTTCATCCTTTGGACGACCGTTTGCGTGACCGCTGGGTCAGCGTGGCGATGACCCGCAGCCAATACATCCCGCTGCCTCCGGTCAACCTGGTGCGCGTGGGCGACCGCTACTTCGTGGAGGACGGCCACCACCGCATCTCGGTCGCTCGCGCCCTGGGCGAAAGCACCATTGACGCTGAAGTCAGCATCTGGGAGGTGAGCGGTCCGCTCCCCTGGGAGAAACAGCCGACGCCGCCGCTGGTTTGGCAGCGTGCGTGAGCGAGGTGACACATGACACACATCCTGATTGCTGACGCCGACTCCCGCACCCGTCAAGCGCTCATGCTGCTGCTCGAGCACAAATTGGCAGTAGATTGCGCGGGCGAAGCCTGGGATCGCGTCTCGCTGGAGCGCCAATTGGCTGCGCTCAAACCTGATGCACTGCTGTTGGACTGTCATCTGCCTGGCCTGACCACGGCAGATATCACAGCCCTGTTCGAGCGCTCAACCGGCGTCCGCCTGGCCTTGATGAGTGTGAACGCCGATGACATCGTCATGGCTCAGCGACTCAATGCCACGTTCGTCTACAAAGGCGCGCTCCCCGAGGAAGCCCTGGCTGTGCTCAAAACGCTGCTATCAGCCAGAGAGCCTACGGCCAACGGCTCCACATAGGCTGCCAAGAGAAGGGATTACGCGATGCTTTCCATCCTGTCCGGCGATTCCGATCCTGCCGCCATCGAGCGCGCCCGCAGCGGCGACTGCCGCGCCTTCTCCCCCCTGGTTGAGGCTTACCAGGCGCCGATCTTTAATCTGTGCTATCGCATCCTGGGCAATCCCCACGACGCTGAAGAGGCAGCGCAAGAGGCTTTCCTGCGCGCCTATTCACGGCTGGACAGCTACGACCCCGCGCGGCCGTTCAAGACCTGGTTGTTCTCGATTGCCCATCACCACTGCATTGACCGCTTGCGCCGCCGGCGGCTGGATTGGCTCTCGTTAGACGACGAACCGGCCTTGGACACCGCGGCCTGGCGCAGCCCGGCCCCCACACCCGAGGAGAGCGCCATGCGCCGCGAGCAAGAAGGCGACATTCAGGCGCTGCTGAACGCCCTCTCTGCACAAGACCGCAGCGTGCTGGTGATGCGTTACTGGTACAACTTGTCTTATGAGGAAATTGCCGCGGCGACCGCCTCCACGGTGAGCGCGGTGAAGAGTCGGCTGCATCGTGCGCGCTGCGCGCTGGCGAGAATGATCGGTCAGGTTCACGGCGCCGATGCGCTGGATATTCGCCATCCCCATCGCCCAAACCCTGCCCTGGCTGGGAGCAAGGCTACTGCTGATCCACGCCGCGCGACATCCTCACGACGGCTCCCCATCTGCAGCCCTTGCGCGGCCAAAGGGTAAAGCCCGCCGCACGGTCTGCATGTCAGGGTCGTTGAAGGCGCCGCTGAGGATCAGAATCACAACGTAGGCCAGCGCGCCCAGGATGATCTCTACCACCAGGGGCAAGTCAAGCGCCTGCGCGCCGGCCAGCGTCGCGGCCATGCCGAGTCCGGCCAACAGCGGCCGGCCGGCAATTTGCCCCCACGGCAGGGGCCCCACGTGCCGATGAACGCTGAGCATGAAAGGAATGCACAGCGCCAATTCTGACAGGCCGGTGATGGCGGCCGCGGCGTAGAAGCTGAAGCGCGGAATGAGGATCAAATTGGCCGCGACATTGAAGATCACGCCAATGATGAAAGCCCGCGTCAGGAAACGCTGCTGGTCCACCGCAATCAGCACATACTGGGTGACGCTGTTGGTGAAGCCGATCGGAATGGACCAGATGAGCAGTTGCAGCGCGACGGCTGCGCCCGGCAAATAGCCCGCACCGCCCAGGATAGCGATCAACGGCGTGGCGATGAAGGTCACCATGATGGCGATGGGCAGGCTGACCAGGCCGAGTAGGCGCAGCGCCACGACGTAGGAACGCAGCAGTGTGGTGCGCCCGCCGTTGCCTTGATCGGCCTGCGCATAGCGCGACATCAAGGGGAAGATCGCCAGCGTGAAATACGAAGGAATGACGTTGAGGCCGTCAATGTACTTGTAAGCTGCCCCGTACAGCCCCACCGCAACCGCACCCGCCAGCGGCTTGAGAATCCAAACGTCGAGGCGAAAGAAGATGTGCGCCAGCAGGTGATTGAGCATCAGCGGCAGCGAATCGGTCACCATGCGGCGCTGCAAGGCCGGATCGAGGTCGCGGCGCGTGGCCGGCGCCAACGGCAGCTTGCTGCGCATGAGGGCCAGCAGCCAGAAGACCTGCACCAGGTTCATGACCACCGAGACGCCGGCCAGGCCCACGAAACCCCAAGAGAGCGGCGGCAGCAGCACCAGCGCGCCCAGCGCCACCTTGCTCAACGCAATCGCCGACGAGATGCCTGAGGGATACTCCATCTGCTCGAACGCATTGAACACCGCGCTAATGCCGTCGGCGATGGCGGCGAAGAGCAACGCCAGGGCAAAACAGCCGATCGCCAACCCCTCTTCACGCGTCAGCCCGCCCCAGGCTCCATAGGCAAGCATGACCGCGGCCAGGATGGGTAGCGACGCCAGCCACAGCCAGCCGCGCAGCACGGTGACATTGAGCAGATAACGATTGGCCTGCGTACGGTCGCGCGCCACCTCGCGCGTGAGCAGGGTGCCCAGGCCGAAACGCACGAGAATCTCGAAGATGACGTAGAAGCCGATCGCAAAGGTGTAGCTGCCCTCGCCGGCCGGACTGAGGATGCGCAGGCGCACCAGCGCAAAGGCGAAATCAATCCCTTTGTTGAGCAGCGCCAACCCCATCGGCACCAGGCTGTTCTTGGCCACGCGCGAGACCTCGTGCGACTCACGGTCGCCGCGGTAGTAGCGCCCCCATGCCCACCAGCCGAGCAGCAGGAACAAGGCCATGAACGCCAGGAAACTGGTGTACAGGCCCAACTGCAGCGACAGCGGCGCATACTTGAAGCGCACCGTCTGCTTGCCGGCCTCCAGATGCACCGTGCGGAAATTGCCATCCGCGCGCCAGATGGTCAGGGCCTGTTCGTCCTCTGAAGCGCCGCCCTGCGGCCGCGTATACGCCTTCCACCCGCTGAAATAGGCGTCGGTCAACACCAGCCAGCCGGGCGAGGCCAGGTCCACGTCAATGAAAACCTCGTTGGGCTGGTAGCTGGTAATGACAGGCGCCGCGGCAGGCTCCGCCGCAGGAGTAACGGCCGTGGGCGCGGCGCTTAGCGCAGCAGGATCGTCCACCACAACCGTCTGGCGCAGATTGACCTCGGCCAGGCGTGACAGCACCTGATCAGGCGCGGCCAGCTCGACTGTGGCCGCGATAAAGGCGCGTGGAAAGGCATTTTCGTTGCGATAGACCTTGACCGGGTCGGAGGAAGACTCGTAGATCAGCGTCCAGCCCGGGAGATTGAGCGGCAGCTCGGTGATCACCCAACGCACGCCGAGCAGCTGCGTGCGCGGATCGTTCAGGGAGGCGGGGTCGTAGAAGGGCGAGATGCGATTGTAGAGCAGTTGGCCCTGCGGCTCGATGGCCTGCATGTACTGCACGTATTGGCGCAAGATGATCGAATCGTAGCCGCGCACATCTTGCAGGCCCATCAACCAGCCCAGGTTGGCATTGAGGGTCTTGGAGGTGGTCTCACCTTCCAACGAGGTGATGCGCCCCAGCTCCTGGCTGGCCTGCGCCTTGAGGACGCGGATGGCCGGCGGCTCCACCGCCAGCAGCGCCGGGTCTACGGCGGGGTTGAAGGTTCCCGTCGCCAGCCATAAATCGAGCGCCGCGATCGCCAGCGCCAGCAGCGGCCAGCGGCCGCGCCAGAAGCCAGGTTTCTGCGCGGAATCTGGTTGCTCGCTCCGTTGACTCCAGCGCAAGACTGCGCCGGCGGCGACGAGGGCCAGCGCCAGTTTGAGCAGGTTGGGCGCCTGGTAGCTCCAAAAGGCGGCGCGGTCGGCAAAGGCTGCGCGCGCCAGATCAGCCCTGGCCAACAGACCCGCGCTGAGGGCCAGGAACGGGCCGGGCCACACCAGGCTGAGGCCGACCGCCGCCGCCAGGCCCAGGCCGGTCAACAGCAGCAGCCAGGCCAGCCGCGTCAGCCAGCGCCGACCGATCCCCGCACGCAGCGCGTCCAGGCCAAACGCGGCGAGCACGGCCAGGCTCAAGGTCAGTGGGAAGACCCACCGAAACGCGGAGTGCAATTGGCGATAACCGGGCAGGCCGTAGAAAAGGATGGCATAGAGCGGCGTACCAAAGGCAAAGGCCAGGGAAAGCAAGGCCAGCACGGCAAAGAATAGGACGGCTGAACGGCCGACGCGGCCGGGTGCGGACGGGGCGGCATCCACCGGGCGCGCCGCGGGATGGCGCGCGCGCCGGCCGTAGACCCACATGCCGATGCCCGCCATGACCACTGGCAGCACGCCGACATAATTGGCGCCTTCGACATAATTCTTGACGCCCCAGAAGATGGTGGGCGTTGCCTGCCAGGTGCGCGCCCACAGGTCGGTGTAGCCGTGGTGCGTGGGATTGCCGAAGAAATCGGGCAGCAAGAAGGTGATCAATTGGCGCAGCGGCCAGGCCCAGCCAACGACCTGGGCATAGGAGGCGGAGCCTTCACGGAAGCTGCTGCGCACCAGCTCGACCAGGGGCCACAGTTGCACCGCAGCCAACGCCAGGCCGGCCGCCGCCATGACGATCAGCCATGCGCCCAGTCGCAGCACGGGACGCCACGCGCCCAGCGCGCGCTGCATGGTCAGCAGCCGCCAGAGCGCAAAAAAGGCCATGACCAACAGCGTGTAATAGGTAATCTCGATGTGACCGGCCAGCACCTGGATGCCGAGGATGAGCGCGCCGCCCGTGATGTAAGGGACCGGCGAGAAGGGGACATTGCCCTTTTCCGTCTGTTTCTGAATCACCTTTTCGATGATCGCCAGCAGCAGCGGCAGCCACGCCGCCGCGGCCAGGATCATGGTGAAGACGACGCTGGCAATGCTGAACGCGCTGAAGGCAAAGGTGATGCCGGCCAGGGTGGCCGCCACGCGCGAGCGCCGCAGCACGCGAGCCAGGATGTAGACGTTGAGGCCGGTCAATGCCAGTTGCAGCGCCGTGAACCAGTCGTAGGCCTGCGGCAGTGGCAGGATGTAGAAGAGCAGGCTCAGCGGATAGAGCGCCGAATGTTGGCCGGCAGCCAGGAACGGCGCCCCGCTGAAGAGATACGGATTCCAGAGCGGCAGCTGTCCGCTGGCGAGCGACTGGCGGATGAATGTCTTCCAGACCAGATTCTCCAGCACCAAGTCGCTGATCAAGCCGTTGTACGGCGTTGTGACGCCGTGGGCAGCCGCAAGACTGCGCCAAGGCTCGAACGTATAGAGACTGTCAAGCGGCAGCAGCGTGCGGCCGCTGAATAAAACCGGCGCAAACCACAGCAGCGGCAGCAGAAGTAAGATGAGCAGCGGTCCGGCCAGGCGGCGCAGCCGCGCAGCAAGGGCCTTTTTCATCGGCGATCAGGCGTGTCGCCGGTTGCCTGGAGTGCAGCTGGCCGCGTGGAGGCAGGTTGAGGCAGCGGGCGGACGTTACGATAACGCCAACGCAGGAGCCAGGTGCGCCAGGCCGCTTCAATCTTGACCGAGTTCGACATCTTGGAGTGTCCGGCGCGGCGGTCTTCGAAATAGATGGGAATCTCCAGCGCGCGAAAACCGAGACGCTCGGCCAGGTAGGCCATCTCCACCTGGAAGACATAACCATTGCTGCGGATGGGATAGGTCAGAATGGCTTCCAGGGTGGCGCGTCGCCAGCACTTGAAGCCCGCGGTGGCGTCCTTGACGTGCAGCCCCAGGATCACCCGTGCGTAAATGGCGTTGGCCCACCAGCTCAGCAGATGACGCCACCAACTCCAATGGCGATCGAGGCGACCGCCGCTGACGTAACGTGAACCGACCACCACATCACAGCCCTTGATGGTGCGCAAGAATTCTGTCAGGTAGGTGGGTGAATGGGAAAAGTCGGCGTCCATCTGCACGATCAGCTCTGCGCCCTGGTCGAGCGCGTAACGAAAGCCCGCGCGATACGCGGAGCCGAGTCCCTGCTTGCCTGGCCGGTGGATGACGTGCAGATGGCGGGGGTGGGTCTGTTGCAGCCGGTCGGCCACCTCCCCGGTGTGATCGGGCGAGTTGTCGTCCACCACGACGATATGCAGATTATCAACCGCCAACGCAAAGAGGGCTGCGACGATGGCCGGCAGATTGGTGGCCTCATTGTAGGTTGGAATCACCACAAATGTGGCGGGTGACGTGGCAAGGATGCGCGGCCTGGTGCTCATCATAGGGCGAGATTATACTAGCCTGCCACATTTGGCGCAAGACACAAGCAGGCTCATCAGCGATTCTCCATGCCCCACGGAATTTAGGCTTTAGCTGCTGGTTTTTCTATCGAGTCATCTCTACGATAACAGCGTGGCTTTCAGCCAGTCTTGTGGTCAGGTGAAGCATCAGCCGCACCCCGTGCTTGCGCTTGCAAACGGGCCAGCTGCGCGCGCAGGCCTGCCAGTTCGGCTTCTGCGTGGTCCGCGCGCTGCGCCTCAGCCTGCGCGCGCTGCGCTTGGACTTGGGCTTGCATCATGGCTTCGGTTGCTGTGGGAATAACGAGACGTGTTGACGGATCAACCAGGCGCAGCATCGTCTTATCGGGGCGCAAGATCAACCCCAGCTCGGCGCTTACCAACGTACCGTCTGCAAGCAGGGGGATCGGTGCATAGAAATGACCTTCCAAACGGAACCCTTGCAGGGATGGTTGCAGGTATTCACCCAACGGATCGAACAGGAAATACTCCTTGACGCCCAGCTGTTCGTACAGGACGCGCTTCGCGCCTACATCCTCATCGCGTGTGTCGCGTGACGTGATTTCAAAAATAACGCAGGGCGCAACTTGCTCCTCCCACAACTTGTAGATGCGGCGATCGTAGCGGGCAATGCCCTTCACCACGAATACGTCTGGGACTTTGAAGATGCGCGGCTTCCCTTCGACATAATAGAACAGCATGTCTGCGGCAACATAGACTTGCTCATCGGCGCGAAAGGCGTAACGCAATGCTTCACGCAGGTAGATGATAACAGAAATGTGCCAGTCAGTTTCACCCATAGGTTTACCATCCGATTCGGGATAATAGATTTCGGCCTTGGGCGCCTTACGGCTTCCCAGTGGAGCCATGACACTGGGAGGCGATGGCCGCGCGGGCTGCGCAACAGGCGGATTGGCAATCTTGACGGTGTTCATGGTTGGTTCTCCTTGCTTGATGACCATACTGTAGCGTAATTTTTGATATTTGACAAGCGGGTAGCTTCCTGAACCGCAGCGACTTTCTTGCCAGCGCGGGCAGATGGCGTTAAAATGACTGAACATCCGTCTGCCGCATCGTCGGTTCTGCTTGACGAATGATGCCGCCTGCCTGCACCGGCTTCTCCTTTGATCCTGGTTACGTGTTGGCGGACGAGACCATACGGTTTGTCAGCGAACCGCTTAGGTGATTGATGCCTGACCATACCTACTTCGCCAACCTGATCTGGCAGATTGCCGATCTGCTGCGCGGACCTTACCGGCCGCCGCAGTACGAACGCGTCATGCTGCCCATGACCGTACTGCGCCGCTTCGACTGTGTGCTGGCGCCAACCAAGGCCCAGGTGCTGGCCGAGCACAGCCGGCGCACGGGCGGCAAGCTGAACGACGACGCCCTCGATCTGCTCCTCAACCGCGCGGCCGGGCAGCGCTTCCACAACCACTCGCCCCTGGATTTCGAGAAGCTCAAGGGCGACCCCGACCATATTGACAAGCATTTGGTCAGCTACATCAAGGGTTTTTCGGCCAACGTGCGCACCATCTTCGACTTTTTCGAGTTCGAGGCCGAAATCGAGAAGCTGCGCGAGGCGAACATCCTCTACCTGGTCGTCTCCAAGTTCTGCGACGTGGACCTGCACCCGAACGTCGTACCCAACGAGCAGATGGGGCTGATCTTCGAGAACCTGATCCGCCGCTTCAACGAGCTGGCTAACGAGACCGCCGGCGACCACTTCACCCCGCGCGAGGTGATCCGATTGATGGTGAGCATCCTGTTCATCAACGATGATCAACTCCTGGCAACGCCCGGCACCGTGCGCAAGCTGCTGGACCCGGCCTGTGGCACCGGCGGCATGCTGGCCGAAGCGCAGAACTACCTGCGCGAGCACCACGCGGCGGCCCGGCTTTACGTCTACGGCCAGGATTACAACAAGCGCGCTTTTGCCACCGCGGCCTCGGACATGCTGATGAAGCAGGTGGACCACAACGGCGGCGGCGACAACGTGCGTTTCGGCGACAGTTTCACCGACGACCAGTTCAGCGGCGAGCGTTACGACTATCTGCTGGCCAACCCGCCCTTCGGCGTGGATTGGAAGAAGCAGCAGCGCGAGATCGAGCGCGAGCATGATAAGCTGGGCTACGGCGGTCGCTTTGGCGCGGGGCTGCCGCGCGTCAACGACGGCGCACTGCTCTTCCTGCAGCACATGATCAGCAAGTTCGAGCCCCTGCTGCCTGACCAGCAGAAATACGGCTCGCGGCTGGCGATCGTCTTCAGCGGCTCGCCCCTCTTCACCGGGGGCGCGGGATCAGGCGAGAGCGACATCCGTAAGTGGATCATCGAGAACGACTGGCTGGAGGCGGTCATCGCCCTGCCGGAGCAGATGTTTTACAACACCGGCATCGGCACCTACGTCTGGATCGTGACGAATCGCAAAGAGCCGCGGCGCAAGGGGAAAATCCAACTGCTGGACGCGCGTGAGTTTTATGTCCCCATGCGCCGCAGCCTGGGCGACAAGCGGCGCAAGATCGGCGAGAAAGAGGATGGCCGCGACCAGATCGGCGAGATCGTCCGGCTATACGGTCGTTTCGAGGATAGCGAGACCTCAAAGATATTCGACAATGCCGACTTCGGTTATACCCGCGTCACCGTCGAGCGGCCGCTGCGCCTGTGCTGCCGGATGACGGGCGCTGCGAAAACCCGCTTCCTTAAAACCTGCCCGGAACTGGGCAACGATCTGGATGCTATTGACGAGACGCTCGGCCGCGAGCCAAAGACCGATTGGGATGTGACCTGGGCCACCATCGAGCTGCTCCTGCGAGGACGCGGCGCGCGCTGGAAAGCCCCCGAACAGAAACTCTTCCGCAGCGTCTTCACTGTTAAGGATCCCGCCGCCGCGCCGGTCAGACTCCCCTCGCCCTCCGGGAGAGGGGCCGGGGGTGAGGGCGTCGAACCTGACCCCGACCTGCGCGACTTCGAGAACGTCCCGCTCACCGATGACATCGCCGCCTACTTCACCCGCGAGGTGCTGCCTCACGTGCCCGACGCCTGGATGGATCGGGGCAAGGACAAGGTGGGCTACGAGATCAACTTCAACCGGCACTTCTACAGGTACACCGCGCCGCGGCCGCTGGAGGAGATTGACGCCGATCTGAAGCAGGCCGAGGAGGAGATTCTGCGGCTGCTGCGGGAGGTGACGGAGTGAGTGAGACCCAAGCCGCCCTTTCCGGGCAAGAAAAAACCCTCTGACGGGCTAGGTTCGAGGAAACCAGTCCTCTCACACACGGCATGGCGCCGACGTTCGCTCGCAGCAGGGCATCTTTCCAGAGTATAAGCGATAAAATGGCACAAGTCAAGACCGAAATTCGACAGTTGGGAGCACAAGATTTCGCAGAACCGCGCGCCGGCTGGCGCGTTGATGTCGCCGCGGGAGGCGCGCATGACCAAGAGCGGCTGCTGCGGGAGGTGACTGAGTGACTGGTGATGGACGCAGCGCGTCAAGCGAAGCGATATGGCTCGATGGTGTCCCGTCGCATTGGAGCATTGACCGGTTGAAATGGTCAATCGCCGGACTATTTAATGGCGTATGGGGAGATGAGCCTAACGGCATCGACGACATCATTTGTGTCCGCGTTGCAGATTTTGATCGAACTCACTTCAAAGTAGCGAACGATCCGCCGACGCGGCGGGCTGTTGAGATCAAGGACCGAGTTAACCGACTGCTGCATCCTGGAGATATGCTCATCGAGAAGTCAGGCGGTGGCGACAACCAGCCCGTAGGTTGTGTCGTGTATTTCGACCAACGCTATGACGCCATCTGCTCGAATTTCATCGGACGGATGGTAGTTGCCGCCGGAATGCATTCGCGGTATTGGTCGTACGAGCATGCTGCACTCTATGCAGGACGCCTCAATATCCCAGCCATTAAGCAAACTACAGGGATACAAAACCTCGACACGGACGCCTATTTCAATTTGCGGGTCGCCTATCCACCATTTGATGAACAACGCGCCATCGCCAACTACCTCGACCGCGAGACCGCTCAGATAGATGCCCTGGTCGCGGCCAAGGAGCGGCTGTTGACGTTGCTGGCGGAGAAGCGACGAGCGCTGATCACCCGCGCCGTCACGCGTGGCCTCAATTCGGATGTGCCCCTGCGCGAGTCGGGGCTGCCATGGTTGGGGGAGGTGCCGGCGCATTGGGAAGTTACTCGGCTGAAGTTCGTTGCCGATGTGCAGGGTGGTCTGGCGCTTGGAAAAAACTACGGAGCAGCAGATACAGCCGAATACCCATACTTGAGAGTAGCTAATGTTCAGGATGGCTACCTTGATCTCTCTGAGATCACCACAGTGCTTGTCCCAGAGAATGAAGCTAAGTCTTGCCTACTGCAATCTGGCGATGTTTTGATGAATGAAGGTGGTGACGCAGACAAACTAGGGCGAGGTTGCATTTGGCTCGGCGAGATTAACCCTTGCCTCCACCAGAACCATGTCTTTGCAGTCCGCCCCAAGCTCATCCGGTCCGAATGGCTCGACGCATGGACCTCGACTGATACCGCAAAGGCTTATTTTGAGAGTCGAGCGAAACAGTCCACGAATTTGGCGTCAATTTCAGGGACGAACATCAAGGAATTGCCAATCCTTGTTCCTCCAGATGAAGAGCAGCGCGCCATCGTCGCCCACATCGCGGCGGAGACGGCCCGGCTGGATGCGTTGGCGGCGGCGACCAAGCGCAGCATCGCTCTGCTCAAGGAGCGCCGCGCCGCGCTCATCGCTGCGGCGGTGACGGGACGGATGCAGATTTCGGAAGCCGCGTAATACGGCGAATGAGTCAATCAGCGACAGGATGTCGGCGTCGGCGAGCTGTGACAAGCGATGTGTTTTCCCGGGCGGGAGCGCAGCAGGGTTGGTTATTTGACGGTTATTTGATGGGGTTGATCGTTGCCCCCCAGATATGGGGTTGGTTAGCGCCCAAACCACTAGATATAGTGTTTTGATGGCGAGAACTGGTGGATTCTTATTTGATGGGTATTTGACGCTATGCCCAAAATCAGAACCGGAATGTGCGCCATCGTCGCGCACATCGCGGCCGAGACGGCCCGGCTGGAAGCGCTGGTCGCAACGACCGGGCGCAGCATCGCCTTGCTCAAGGAGCGCCGCGCTCATCGCCGCGGCAGTGATGGGGCAGATTGATATGTTGCAAGACGCAGTACTTAACGAAGAAAAGGAGAGGTGTCATGCTAATCAAGGAACTCAAAGTTTCTGGTCTGTTGTCCTTTGGGCCGGAGGGCATGACCCTGCCATTAGGCAACCTGAACGCACTCATCGGACCAAACGGCTCCGGCAAATCTAATTTCCTGGAAGTGCTCGCGCTGTTGAAGGCTGCGCCGACCAATCTTCCCGCGCCGGTGAAGGAAATGGGCGGCGTCAGAGAGTGGCTGTGGAAACCTGCGTCCGCCGTGCCGGAGGCGACGATAGAAGCCATCATCGAATACGTGGGCGCGCGCCAACCCTTGCGCCATGGCTTGGTTATGGCTGACCACAGCGGCCGATTTGAAGTGGTCGATGAGTGGATCGAGAATGAAAAACCCAACCCCGGCCGCACCAACCCCTATGTCTTTTATCGCTTCCAACGTGGCAATCCTGTGCTAGGCGAACCGCAGGCTCAAGCTATGGAACGGCAACTGCGGCGTGAGAATGTCAAACCAGAGCAGTCAGTGCTTTCACAGATTCGAGATCCAGAACGGTACCCAGCCTTGGGGTGGCTGCAAGAGCGCTACGAGCAAATCCGATTGTTCCGCAGCTGGACCTTCGGTCCAACTGCACCCTTGCGCCGCGAGCAGAGCACCCACGGCCGGTCAGATTTCCTGGTTGATGGAGGCGAAAATCTGGCCCTGGTTCTTTCGAAGATTCGCTCACGCATCAAGCCAGATCTGATCGAGGCGTTGCGTGAGCTTTACGAAGGCGTCGAGGACGTGAATTTCCAGATCGATGGTGGGAATGTTCTGCTTTTCTTGGAGGAACGCGGCGGACGCGAGATTCCTGCCACGCGTCTCTCGGATGGCACGCTGCGCTACCTCTGTCTGTTGGCTATTTTGCTGCATCCTGACCCGCCCCCACTGATTGCGATTGAGGAGCCGGAGCTGGGGTTGCATCCGGACATTATCCCGCAGGTGGCGAAGCTCCTCGTCGCTGCATCGGAACGCACACAACTCGTGGTCACGACGCACAGCGACGTCCTGGTAGATGCGCTTACGCGCCAACCGGATAGTGTCATCGTCTGTGAGAAGGTGGACGGCGAGTCGCAGTTTCGACGGCTGGATGCCGATCAACTGAAGGATTGGTTGGAGAAGTACACTCTCGGCCAGTTGTGGAGCATGGGTGAAATCGGAGGCAACCGATGGTGACGGCGAAACTCTACGTGGAGGGCGCGGGTCCGCGACGCGCGCAGCAGTCGCAGTGCCGCCGGGCCTTCGCCAAGTTCTTCGAGGCGGCCGGCGTCAAGAACCGGCCGGGCGTGGAACCGTGCGGCGGACGGCAAGAGGCTTTCGATAGCTTCCGCATCGCACTCAAAACCCGCTCATCGGACATCCCGCTTTTGCTGGTAGACGCGGAAGCGCCTATCACGGAAGGCCACACCTCCTGGCAGCACCTAAAGGCCCGCGACGGCTGGGACCGGCCGCCTGGCGCAGGCGATGACCAGGCCTTCCTGATGGTGCAGGTCATGGAAACCTGGTTCCTGGCCGATCAAGCTGCGCTACGTCAATACTTTGGCCCGCACTTCTCCAACACACCCTTCCGTGCGTGGCCCGCGCTGGAAGCGGTGCCCAAGCAAACGGTGTACGATGCTCTGGCCAAAGCGACGGCGGAGTGCAAACAGGTCTACCGGAAAGGCGATGTATCGTTCGATCTGCTTGCCAGCCTGACCCCGGCCACCATCGAAGCCGTGTGTCCGCACGCCAACGTGTTGCTCGAACGTCTCAGGAGCCTGTGATGTCCGACGAGCGCACATCCGAAGCTGCCTTTGAGACGGCCATCGAAACCCACCTCCTCGCCCATGGTTACGTGGCCGTAGATCGAGTCGGCTTCGATCGCACGCGGGCCATCTTCCCCCAGATGGCGCTGACCTTCATCCGCGAGACCCAGCCCAAGGAATGGGCCAAACTCGAGGCGCTGCACGGCGACAAAACCGGCGAGCAGATCCTCGACGACCTGTGCAAGTGGATGGACGCCAACGGCTCCCTGGCGACCCTGCGCCACGGCTTCAAGTGCTACGGCCGCACGTTGCGCGTGGCTTTCTTTAAGGCCGCGCATGCGCTTAACCCGGAACTGGAAGCGCGCTACGCCGCCAACCGTCTCGGCATCACGCGCCAGCTTCACTTCTCGCCGCGCTCCGAGAAATCAGTGGATGTCACCCTCAGCCTCAACGGCGTTCCTGTCGCTACTCTCGAGCTCAAGAACCCGTTCACTGGCCAGACGATGGAACATGCGCGCCGACAATACCAGCAGGATCGCGACCCACGCGAGACAATCTTCGAGTTCAAGCGGCGCACCCTGGTGCACTTTGCCGTGGATACCGAGGCGGTCTTCATGACCACGCGGCTGGCCGGCCCGGCGACCCATTTCCTGCCCTTCAACCGCGGCTGCGACGGCGGCGCCGGCAACCTACCCGACCCGGCGGGCCGCACCTACCGCACGGCGTATCTGTGGGAGGAGGTCTTGCAGCGGGACAGCTTCCTCGACCTGCTGGCGCGCTTCATCCATCTGCAAGTTGACGAAAAACGCGACGATCAGGGCCGCAAGGTCAAAACGGAGACATTGGTCTTTCCCCGTTATCACCAGCTTCAGGCCGTGCGCACCCTGGTGGAGGCCGCCCGCACCCAGGGTGTGGGACACAACTACCTGGTCGAGCACTCGGCGGGCAGCGGCAAGAGCAACACCATCGGCTGGCTGGCCCACCGTCTGGCATCCCTGCACGACGCGGCCAACCGCCGCGTCTTCGACAGCGTGATCGTGGTGACGGACCGCATCGTGCTCGACCAGCAGCTGCAAGACACTATCTACCAGTTCGAGCACAAGCGCGGCGTGGTGCAGAAGATTGATGAAAGCTCGCGCCAACTGGCCGAGGCGCTGGAGAGCGCGGTGCCTGTCATCATCACCACCTTGCAGAAATTCCCTTTCGTCTCCAAGCAGTTGCTCAAAATGGCCGAGGAGCGGGGCGAGCAGAGCGCCGGCGCGCTGCCAACGCGGCGCTGTGCGGTGATCATTGACGAGGCGCACAGCTCCCAGGGCGGCGAGAGCGCCGCGGACCTCAAAGAAGTGCTGGGCGGCGAAGAGTTGCGCCGGGCGGCCCAGCAGCAGGCGGCCGAAGAAGGCCTGGACGACATAGCAGAGCTCTTCCGCAGCATGGCCAAACGCGGCCGTCAGGCCAACCTGAGTTTCTTCGCCTTCACCGCCACGCCCAAGTATAAGACCTTCGCCGTCTTCGCGGAAAATGGGGAGCCGACCCATCGCTACACCATGCGCCAGGCCATCGAGGAAGGCTTCATCCTCGACGTGCTGAAGCACTACACCACTTACGCCACTTACTACAAACTGCTCAAGGCATGCGAGGATGACCCTAACGTCGAGCGCAAACAGGCGGCGCGCGCCCTGGCGCGCTTCATGAAGTTGCACCCGCACAACATCGCCCAGAAGACCGAGGTGATGGTGGAGCATTTCCAGGCAGTCACGCGGCACAAGATCGGCGGACGGGCGAAGGCGATGGTGGTGACGGACTCGCGACTCGCGGCCGTGCGCTACAAGCAGAGTTTCGATCGCTATATTCAGGAGAAAGGCTACGCCATCAAGACGCTGGTGGCCTTCTCCGGCACGGTGCCGGACGACAAGCTGCCCGACGTGATCTACACCGAAGAGGGCATGAACCACGGCATTCGTGAGAAGGAACTGCCTGAGAAGTTCGCCACCACGGAGTATCAGGTGCTGCTCGTAGCCGAGAAGTATCAGACCGGCTTCGACCAGCCGCTCCTGCACACGATGTATGTGGACAAGCGGTTGGCTGGCATCCAGGCCGTGCAAACGCTCTCGCGGCTCAATCGCACCCATCCGCTCAAGGAAGATACCTTCGTCCTCGATTTCGTCAATGACCCCACCGAGATTCGTGAGGCCTTCAAGGTTTACTACGAGGGCGCCGAGATGGGCGCGGCGGTAGACCCGGCGCGCCTGTACCAGATCCAGGCCGAGTTGGACGCATCAGGCATCTACCTGGCAGAGGAGGTGCAGCGATTCTGTGCAGTTTACTTCGCTCCCAGGGAGCGACAAACCGCCGCTGATCACCAGGCCATGAACGCCGCACTGGATCCGGCGGTGCAGCGCTTTACCGTACTTCAGGAGAATGATGAAGCTGAGGCTGAGCTTTGGCGCGGCAAGCAGCAGGCCTTTCGTAACCTCTACGGCTTCCTCAGCCAAATCATTCCCTACCAGGACTCGGACCTGGAGCGGCTATACGTTTTTCTGCGCCATCTCGGCGCCAAACTACCGCGACGGCGTAGCGGTCCGGCCTACAAGTTCGACGAGGATGTGCGGCTGGAATATTACCGCCTGCAGAAGATCAGCGAAGGCTCGATTGATTTGCGAGAAGGTTACGCACCTCGCCTTGATGGCCCCTCGGAAGTGGGAAGCGGCCTAGTCCACGAGCAGCCGATCTTACTTTCGCGCCTAATCGCCCTCGTGAACGAGCAGTTCGGCACCGATTTCAATCAGGCTGACCAATTGTTTTTCGACCAGATCGTGGAAGTTGCCGTGCGCGACGCCAGGCTGCAACAGGCGGCGGCGGTCAATCCAAGCGACAAATTTGAACTGGTCTTCAAGAACTTGTTGGAAACTCTCTTCGTGGAACGTATGGATCATAATGAGAACATCTTCGTGCGTTTCATGAACGACCCTGCGTTTCGGAAAGTCGTCACGACCGGGTTGGCCGCTGAAGCATATCAGCGACTACGCGCTGGGATCAACTGACCTCGTAACGTGCTCCGCTCGCAACCAACGATGAAAAACGAGACGTTCCCTCCTTCCCTCCTTCCCTCCTTCCCTCTTCCCTCCATGCCTCTTGACCCACCATTATTCACGGTGTATACTTGGCTGGGACAAGGGAGAGGATGATGGCGCCACGGATTGTGGTTGTTGGCAGCAGTAATACAGACCTGGTGGTGACGCTGCCTGCGCTGCCCAAGCCAGGCGAGACGCTGCTGGGCGGCGATCTGCTCACGGCGCAGGGCGGCAAGGGCGCCAATCAAGCCGTGGCCGCCGCGCGCCTGGGCGCCGCGGTCACCCTGGTAGGCTGCGTGGGCGATGACGACTTTGGCGCGGCCTCCCTGGCGCAGTATGCCCGCGAGGGTATGGATACCAGCCGAATGCGGGTGGTTGCCGGGGCGCCTTCGGGTGTCGCCTTGATTTTCGTAGGCGCCAGCGGTGAAAACATGATTGCCGTGGCAGCAGGCGCCAACCTGCGCCTGACGACGGCGGATATCGAAGCCGCGGCGCCGGTCATCCAGGCGGCGGACGTGCTGCTGCTGCAACTGGAAACGCCGCTGACCACCGTGCTCAGCGCGGCGCGCCTGGCGCACGCGGCCGGCGTCAAGGTCATCCTCAACCCGGCGCCGGCGCAGCCTTTACCCGCCTCCTTGTTGACCCTGGTGGATGTCTTGACCCCCAACGAACGCGAGGCCTTGCTGGTCTCTGGTCTGCCGGCTGACGCGGCTCCGGCGGCTGCGGCCGCGCGCCTGCAAAGCCTGGGAGTCAAGACCGTTGTCGTTACGCTCGGCGCAGCCGGCGCCCTGGTGAAAACCGTGGCAGATGCGGCTTTCACCGTGCCCAGCTTCCGCGTGCCGGCGGTGGACACCGTGGCAGCCGGCGACGCGTTCAACGGCGGCCTGGCCGTGGCCCTGGCGCAGGGCCAGCCGCTGGCGACCGCTGTGCGCTTTGCCAATGCCGTGGCCGCGTTGGCCGTAACTCGACCAGGCGCGCAATCCTCGCTGCCCTCCGCGGCGGAAGTGGCGGCGTTCTTGGAAGCAAGAATGGGCGATTGAGCGGAGATCGGAGACCGGAGACCGGAGCGCTCAGGTGAACGATGGGCATCGCCCATTACCTCACCATCATCCAGTTTAGCGATATAGGGCAAGTCGGAGGGCGCCAGCCTGCACCGGACGTCGGGGTCTGACTTACGCGCGGCGTCGAACTCTGGTAAAATAGCGCAAGCCAGCAGCTTCACCAGGCGCGGAGATGAGCATGATGCGACACGACGCAGATGACCTGGCCCAGGCGGACAGCCTTACGCCAGCGAACGGAGATGGGGACCAAGATGTGGGGTCAATCCTCAGAAGGCTGACCGACGAGAACAATCTATTACGCACGATCATCGCCAATCTGCCCGATTACATCTATGTCAAAGACCTGAACAGCCGCTTTGTGTTCAATAACCCCGCCCATCTGCATCTGCTAGGCGCGCATTCCCAGCAAGACCTGCTGGGTCAGACCGATGCTTCCATCTTTCCGCCTGAGTTAGCCTCTGCCTATCTGGCCGATGAGCGCACGGTCCTGCACACCGGGCTGCCTTTGATTGGCCGCGAGGAGCCGGTGATCAATTTGAGCACTGGAGAACGGCGTTGGAATTCCACCACCAAAGTCCCTCTGCGCGACGAGCACGGGCGAATCACCGGTTTGGTCGGGATGAGCCGCGACATCACCGCGCAGAAGCAGGCGCAAGACGCGCAGCGGCTCAGCGAAGCGCGTTATCGGGCCATCGTTGAGGATCAAACCGAGCTGATCTGCCGCTTCCTGCCCGACTGTACACTCACCTTTGTCAATGAAGCCTATGCCCGCTACTTCGGCAAGACGCCGGCGGAGTTGATTGGCTGCAGTTTCAAGACCTCGATCCCCGCGGATGAGCACCATTGCGTTGATCGGCACCTGGCGCAGTTGACGCCAACCAATCCGCTGATCGCCTATGAACACCAGGTGATCGCGCCGGATGCTGCCATCCGTTGGCAGCACTGGACAGACCACGCGATCTTTGATCGCGAGGGGCGCTTGCTCGAAATCCAGTCGGTGGGCCGCGATATTACCGAACGCAAAGAAGCGCAGGAACGCGTCCACCGCACAGCCGCGCGCGCCGAGGCCTTGGTGCGGGTGGCAGAGCGCCTGAACGCGCAACTCAATCTGAAGGCGGTGTTGGAGACTGTCTCTCAGGAGGCGGCGCACGCCTTGAATGCCGACGGCGCAACCGTCACCTTGTATGATGAACATCGCCAGGTGTTCACGCTCATGGCCGACTACGGACTGCCGCCTGAGTTTCGAGAACGCTGCGTCCCCATACCCTACGCCGTGTATCAACGAAGCGCCGATAACCGGCACGGCGACTTCATTATGACTGACATCACGGCCGCTTCGGACTTAGCCAACGCGGCGCTTTTTGTTGACTGCGGTATCCGTTTTCTGGTCGGCAGCAGTATGTTGCGCGAGGGGCAGCTGATCGGAGTCATCCATGTGATGAACAAGTCGCGCCCACTCAGCGAGGACGAATTGACCCTCTTGCGCGGCCTGGCCGACCAGGCCGCCACCGCCATTGCCAACGCGCAACTGTATGACCAGGTGCAGCAGTACACCAACGAACTTGAGCTGCGGGTGGCCGCGCGCACGGCCGAGCTGCAGCGCATGAATGAACAGCTGCTGGCGGAGATTGGCGAACGCCGGCGGGCCGAAGCCGCACAACGCGCCAGTGAAATCAAACTGCGGCTCATCCTGGAGCAGATGCCAGCCATCGTGTGGACGACTGATGCCAATCTGCATCTCAGTTCGGCGATGGGCGCTGGGCTGCAGCGTTCCACGAATACACGAACTCCGCTGCTCAGCGCAGAGGACGCGCAGTTGACCTTATCGGTCTCGGCTGCCGAAATCAGCCAACTGGCCGCTGACCAGCATCACCACGCGCTGGGGGGCGAATCAACTCGTTACGAACGTCGCCATGACGAGCGCTATCTCGACATTCGGATCGAGCCTCTGCGCGATGCTCACAATCAGATTGTGGGCACGATTGGCCTGGCCGTGGACGTGACCGAACGTAAGCAGGCCGAGGAAGACATCCGACGTGCGTTGGCGCACGAGAAGGAACTGAGCGAACTGAAATCGCGCTTTGTCTCCATGACGTCGCACGAATTTCGCACCCCCTTGAGCACGATTCTGTCCTCGGCCGAGCTGTTGGAGTATTACCTGCAGGAGTGGCCGCCTGACAAGAAACGGGAACACCTGCACCGAATTCAACAAGCCGTGCTCGACATAACGGAGATGCTGAACAGCATCCTGGTGCTAGGACGCGCGGACGCCGGCAAGCTGGAATTGAACCCGCGCTGGTTCGATGCGGTAGCCTGGTGCCGAGATTTGATCGAAGAAGGCCGCGTCCATGCCCGCGCCAACCAGGAGATTAGTCTGGAGACCGCTGGCGCGCCGCGCCCGATTTGGGCTGACGAAAAGCTGCTGCACCAGGCCCTGGGCAATCTTTTGTCCAACGCAATCAAATACTCGCCCCAGGGCGGCCCGATCCGGCTGTTGATTGACTATGCCGAGCACCAGATTGCGTTTGCGATCAGCGATCAGGGCATCGGTATTCCGACTGAGGACCGCGACCGTCTCTTCGATGTTTTCCATCGGGGACGCAACGTGGGCAGCGTGGCCGGCACCGGGCTTGGACTGGCCATCGCCAAGAAAGCCGTTGATGTGCACGCGGGTTACATCGAGGTCGCCAGCGCCGATGGCGGCGGCGCGACATTCACGATCATACTGCCGCAGCCGGCCGTGCCAGGAGTGTAACTGGTGAAGACAGTTTTGGTGATCGAAGATGAGACCGCGGTCCGCGCCAATATCCTGCAGATTCTCGACTCTGGCGGCTACGTCGGCATCGGCGCCGACAACGGCCGCGTGGGGTTGGAAGCGGCTCAGCGCCAACAGCCCGATCTGATTCTGTGTGACATCATGCTGCCAGAACTGGATGGCTACGCCATCTTGCGCGCGCTACGCCAGGACGCCAGGACGAACGCCATTCCCCTGATCTTTCTCACGGCCAAGGTGGACCGCGCGGATGTGCGTCAGGGCATGGAATTGGGCGCGGATGACTATATCGCCAAACCATTTCGCCGCCTTGACCTGCTGCAAGCGATCAGCGCTCGTCTGCAGCGCCGCGCGGATCTGTTGCAGCAGGCAGAACGCCAATTGAGAGATTTGCGCGCCTCGATCAACCTGGCGCTGCCGCATGAACTGCGCACCGCCCTGACCGGTATCTTGGGCTTTTCGGAGTTGATTAGCACCCAGAGCAACATCCTGGAACTGACCGAACTGGCGGAAATGGGGCGCGCGATCTATGACTCAACCACGCGGCTGCAGCATCTTCTCGATAATTTTATGATCTATGCCCGCTTGGAGCTTCTGGCCGCCGACGCCGCCCAGGTGATGGCGCTGCGCCAGGAACGGACGACGGGCGTGGATAATGTGCTGCGGGCAGTCTTGGTCAGCAAAGCGCAATCCGCTGCGCGCAGTCACGACCTTGAGGTGATGGCCGTTGATTGTGCGGCGGCGATATCAGGCGTCTACTTCCGCAAACTGTGTGAAGAGCTGATTGACAATGCTTTCAAGTATTCGGCGCCTGGCACGCCGGTCAACGTAACGGCCGAGATCATCGCCAACCGATTGAGGCTGACCATCCGCGATCAAGGCCGAGGCATGACCCCTCAGCAGATGGCAGATATTGGCGCTTACGTGCAGTTCGATCGGCAAACGTTCGAGCGCCGCGGCGTTGGCCTCGGCTTGATCATTGCCAAGCGCCTGGCCGAAATTCACGGCGGCTGGCTGCACCTTGACAGCTCAGTTGGCGCAGGCACGACCGTGTCTGTCGAACTACCGCTGGCTCAAGAAACAGCATTACCGTTGACGAGGTTCTGAAGTAGGACGCAGATACACGCAGAAAAACGCAGATAAGACCGAATAAAGGCCCCAGCGCAGCACGTGCTGCAACCGTCGCCCCACAGGCTCCATTTGCTATCCAGCAGTATTGCTAAATCTGCGTGCGCAGGCTGCGTTTATCTGCGTCCTGCCTCTCTTCTCCTCAACGCTCAGGAAACAGCCAACGCCGTAAGCCGCCCATCAGGCAAACGTCATGCCGCACACCGACACCAGCGATGTTCCCTGGTCATCGGCCGGGCATTGATCGTAGCCAAACGCTTCCCCACCTGTGGCCTGCAAATAGCGCAGCGTAAGATAGATGGGCGAGACGCCGCAGACGTTGTTGCCATCGCGTACGCGGCGAATGGCGTCGAAGAAGCCTTCGGCATCGCCCTGTCCCATCCAATGCATCAACTCCGTATCGGCCGCCTGCAACGCGCGGCGTCCGTCAGCGTCTACCGGATCGCCGCCAAACGCCGGGCCGATGTGCGCCAGATCGCCGGAGGCCACGACGATCGTGCGCCGCCCAGCCGCGGCGCGGCGCAGCGTAGCGAGCACTGCGTCCAGGGTAGGATCATCCTGGGGCCGCCGACCTCCGTGGACAAAGGGGGCAAATGAGCCAGTGAGAATGGGCACGACGGCGACTGGTTTCCCGACGCGCAGGTGATGGAGCCATACCAGCACCAGTTCCAGCGAGTGTTCCGTGCGGTGGCGCAGTTCGCCGCCAAAGGCCAGGTCGGGGCCAATGACCTGGGCCAACTCATCCACGATCGTTTGATCGGTGGGCAGCACGCCGTAGGGGGTGGCGTAGTGCTGGCGCGTCAGATTGATCAGCCGATCGCTGAAGTGATCCGTGCCAAACAGGATCACGAGATCGGCGCTGCGGGCCGTTTCCGTCGCGCGCTTCCACACCTGGGCGTAGACAGGTCCGCCGCGGGGATAGTCAATGTGCGGGCTGAGCAGCCCGCGGCCGGGCTGGGGCGCCGGCTCGACCTCGCTGGCGCCTTCCAGGTAATCGTTGAGGAGACGAAACAGCTCGCGCGCGGCGGCTGGATAGGACTGGCCGGCCAAGGCCGGCGGGCGGAAGGGCGCGGCGCGGTAGTCTTGCAGGCGACGACTGTGCGCCTGGACAAAGCGATCATTGTCCAGCAGCAAGGCTTCATCCAGCGCGCCAAGCACACGCGCCACGGTGTCTGTGCTGACCGGTAAGCCAAAGCGCAGCAGGAGATCCGCGCGCAGGGTCTGCGCCTCACGCGTGCCATCGCACAGCATCAGGAGCGGCCCAAGATGCCGGGGGAGAATGACCACCTTATCGCTGAGCTGCAGAGGATCCCGCAGGTAGAGCTGCGGCTGCCCATACTGCACGAAGGGGCGCGCATCTATGGGGCGCAGTTTGGGGCGTTGTACGCTCATGTTTCTCTCCCACTTTACATAGCACAAAGTACTGCCCAGGCGGCGCGCCGACGCAGAGCGATTGAAATCGCACCTGACGGGCGTTCCGCCGGGAGCCCAACGGCCCTTCGACAAGCGTTCGACTGAGCCTTCGGCGAGCTCAGTCGAGCCGCTCGCCGAAGGCTCAGGGCAAGCGTGGACGCGATGCTGGTCGGCGGCGGCCGACCTTGCGGCGGAACGCCCTTTCGGCCCGAATTCATTCGGCGGCTGTAGTCGGCGCCGGACGCCTGATCGGTGGCGCCTGCCTTGCCGTCTGCTAATGTGTCGGCGCATGCAAGATCTGGCGCAGCGCGGCGCCCAGCCGGGCAATTTCATCCAGAGTGTTGTAATGCACAGCGCCGACGCGCACCATGCCGCCTTGTTCTTCGAGGCCCAGGCGCTCGGTAACGGCCAGGGCGTAATAGTTGCCATGCCAAACGAAAATGCCGCGCTCCGCCAACGCTGCCGCAATGGCGGCCGGATGCTGCCCAGCCACGGTGAAGGAAACGGTGGGCACGCGCCAGTGCAAGCGGTCAGGGTCGGTAATGCCGTGGACAGTGACGCCGGGCAATCCCTCCATCTCGGTCAAAATGGCCGCATTCAAGACCTGGTCATAGCGTTGGATGGCCTCCATGCCGGCCTGCAATTGCTGGCGCCGCGAGCCGGAAGAGCCAGCGTCGGCCTGACCGAGTTGGGCCAGGTAGTTGACGGCGGCCAGGGCGCCGGCAATGCCTTCGTGGTTTTGAGTGCCGGTTTCGAATTTATGCGGCGGCTTGTTCTTGGCCGGCCGCACCTTGTAAGCAGTCAGGCGATCGAGCAGGTCATAACGGCCGTAGAGGATGCCCAGGTGTGGCCCAAAGAACTTGTACGCCGAACAAGCCAACAGATCGCAGCCGAGGGCCTGCACGTCCAGCGGGCCGTGCGGCGCACACTGCACGGCATCCACGAAAATGAGCGCGCCCACCTCGTGCGCCCAGCGCGTCAGGGTGGCGACATCGTTGATGGTGCCGGTGGCGTTGGACGCGTAGCCCACGGCGAGCAGCCGGGTGCGTTCATTGAGCAGCCCATGCAGGCCTTCCATATCCAGGGTGCAATCGTCCGGGTTGAAGTCGGCCCAGCGCACGGTGACGCCGCGGTCGGCCGCCATCATCACCCACGGCGTGATGTTAGCGTCATGATCCAGCCGGGTTACGATGATCTCATCGCCTGGCCCCCAATCGCGCCCCAGCGCGCGACTAATACTGAAGGTCAGGGTTGTCATGTTGGGGCCAAAGATGATTTCGTCAGGCGAGGTCGCGTGGAGGAGATCGGCGACAGCCGCGTGCGCCTCTTCGATGATGGCATCGCTGCGCTGGCTGGTGGCAAAGGGGCCGCCGCGATTGGCGTTGTCGTGAGCGAGATAATCGCTCATGGCGGCGATGACGGCCGCCGGGGTCTGCGTGCCGCCCGGATTGTCCAGGAAAATCACCGGCAAATCGTTCATTTGCTGGGTAAGGGCCGGAAACTGTGAACGAATGGACGCAAAAGGGAATGGTTGATTCATGGCTGCTCGGCTTCCAGGTTGGTTTGCTGGGATCAGCGTGGGACAAGTTCGATTTTACCCGCGCCAGGTCATTCGGGCAAGGCGACAAGGCGTGATCATCTGGTCACATGAAAATGTCATGAAGAAACGGTAAAGAGTTCTGAACCTTATCAGCGGCGCTTTGACAAGCATCAATGGATGTGTTAAACTCTCGCCAACTATAGGTGTTCGTATTGCGCCGGTTTGTTGGTCGGTTCATGATCGTCACGACCATGTGAAGGCCATCGTTCAGTGACCCCAAATTTTCTCCAAGATGGTCCGGGCCGGCGTTAGTTCCAGGTAATGCGTTCCAGTATGGTTTATGTCCCGTCTTGACACCTGATGCGAAAGGATTGAACCGGTAGCATTTATGGTTTCATGTTCGTTCATTGTTCATCCTTCCACTATGCCCAACCACGGAGGCGCCCATGGGAGTCCTGCTTGATGTTCGTGGACTGTATACACAGTTTTTCACGAAAGATGGCATTGTCAAGGCCGTCAATGGCATTACGTATTCTCTCAATGAAGGGGAAACCCTGGCGATCGTCGGAGAAAGCGGCTGCGGTAAGAGCGTTGGCGTCATGTCATTGACGCGGCTCATTCCCTCGCCCCCCGGCAAGGTTGTGGCCGGTGAGGTGATTTTTGACGGCCGCGACCTGCTCAAACTCGAGCCGGACGAGCTGCGGCAGATTCGTGGCAATCGCATTGCCATGATCTTTCAGGATCCGATGACATCGCTCAATCCGGTGCTCACTATCGGCTTCCAGATCGGCGAAGCGCTCATTCTCCACCTGGGCATGAACAAGGAACAGGCGCGCAAGCGCAGTGTGGAGCTCCTGGAACTGGTCGGCATTCCCGGGGCTGCTGATCGCCTCGACGATTACCCACACCAATTTTCTGGCGGTATGCGCCAGCGTGTGATGATTGCGATGGGGCTGTCGTGCAACCCACAGCTGCTCATTGCTGACGAACCGACCACGGCGCTCGATGTGACCATTCAAGCGCAGATTGTGGACCTGGTGCAGCGCCTGAAAGATGAAATTGGCATGGCGGTCATCTGGATCACCCACGACCTGGGGGTTGTCGCCGGCATGGCTGAACGGGTGATCGTGATGTACGCCGGGTTCATCGTGGAAGAGGCGGCCGTGCGTGATCTGTATGACAACCCACGCCATCCCTATACTTTGGGCTTGCTCGGTTCATTGCCCCGCCTGGACGAAGACAAGCCGGTGCGCCTGAAATCAATCGAAGGTTTTCCGCCCGACCTGGTTGCTTTGCCGGCGGGCTGCCCCTTCGCGGCGCGTTGTGACTATAAGATCAGCAAGTGCGAAACAGAAAACCCCCCCATGGAGCCGGTTGGCCCGGCGCACAGGGCGGCCTGTTGGGTAGACGTCACCACCGGAGGAGCGCGGCCATGAGTACGAACGGTTCAGTAAAGTCAGACGATTATATCCTGCGCGTCGAAGGGCTGAAGATGCACTTCCCCATCACCCAGGGTATTCTTTTCCAGAAACAGGTGGGCGCGATCAGGGCGGTTGATGGCTTGACTTTTAGCATCAAGCGCGGCGAAACCCTGGGCCTGGTGGGCGAAAGCGGCTGCGGAAAATCCACGACCGGGCGCTCGATCCTACAGCTCTACCGCCCCACGGCCGGCCACGTCTTCTTCGAGGATAAGGACCTCACCTTACTCAACGGCACGGAGATGCGCCACCAACGCCGCCAAATGCAGATGATCTTCCAGGATCCCTACGCCTCCTTGAATCCACGCATGACCGTGGGCAACATCGTGGGCGAGCCGTTGGACGTGCACAATATGGGCGACAAGCAGAGCCGCCGCGACCGCGTGGCGGAACTGCTGCAGATCGTCGGCCTCAACCCCTATTTCGTCAACCGCTATCCGCACGAGTTTTCGGGCGGTCAGCGTCAGCGCATCGGCGTGGCCCGTTCCCTGGCCATCAACCCGAAGTTCATTGTGTGCGACGAGCCGATCTCTGCGTTGGACGTTTCGATTCAGGCGCAGATTGTCAATCTGCTCGAAGACCTGCAGGCCAAGTTCGGCCTCACCTATCTCTTCATTGCCCATGACCTGTCCATGGTGCGCCACATCAGCAACCGCGTGGCCGTCATGTACCTGGGCAAGATCGTGGAGTTGACGGAGCGCACGGAACTGTATCGCAACCCGCTGCACCCGTACACGCAGGCGCTTCTCTCCGCCGTACCGATCCCCGACCCACGGGCGGAAGAAAAACGCAAGCGCATCATTCTGAAGGGCGATGTGCCCAGCCCGGCTAATCCACCCACGGGCTGCTACTTCTCCACCCGCTGTCCGCGGGTGATGGATAAATGCCGCCAGGTGGAACCAGAGTTCAAGAGCGTTGGCAGCGACCATTACACGGCCTGCCATCTCTACTAAATGACTGCCGCCAGTAATTCGATGACGAAAGGGGGTGATTGCGGCCTGTGGCTTTCGTTTGCTAGTTCATACGGCCTGGCACGCTGCGTTGAACATAGCGCCACGCGCATTACGGAATATGGTTGTGATGCGCGACGATTTTTCTGTATTCCCTATTAGGAGGAGATACTCATGCGTTCGACAAAGTGGACTGTATTGCTCGCAGTCCTGGTTGTTGCTAGTTTGGTACTGTCGGCCTGCGGCGGCGCCGCGCCGACGCCGGTCAAAGAGACCGTGGTGGTTGAAGTAACCAAGGAAGTTGTCAAAGAAGTCGAGAAGACCGTCGTGGTCGTCGCGACGCCGGAACCCAAGCCGGCCGGCCCCAAGATGGTGCGCATCAACTTTGGCGCGGGCGACGTGCCGACGATTGACCCGGCCATCTCCACTGACACATCCTCTGTGCAGGTGGTTGATGCGACGACCGTCGGTCTGACCCGCCAGAACGAAGTGACGTCGCTGTTGAAGCCCGGCATGGCGACCAAGTGGGACATTTCTGCCGATGGCAAGACCTACACCTTCTCCCTGCGCAACGATGTGCCGTGGGTGAAGTACGACGGCGGCAAGAACGCCGTGGTTAAGGTGCAGGACTGCAACGGCGCCGATCGCATGGTCAACGCCTATGACTTCCAGTACGGCATCCTGCGCACACTCAATCCGAAGACCGCGTCAGACTATGCCTACGTGCTGAACTTCGTGATCGCCGGCGCTGGCGACTTCAACAGCGGCACCGTGACCGATACGGCGAAGGTAGGCGTGACCGTGGTTGACACCTATACGTTGAAGATTGACTTCAACGAGCCGGCGGCCTACAACGCCGCCATCGCCGGCCTGTGGGTGGCGCATGCCCAACCCAAGTGGATCATCGAAGGCGACGACTGCACCGACGCCCGCGGCGAGCGCTGGACCGAGCCTGGCTTCTTCCAGAGCTATGGCCCCTTCACGCTCAAGAGCTGGATCCATGACTCCACGATGACGATCGTCAAGAACCCCTTCTGGCCCGGAACCGAAGAGACGCCGCAGGCCAAGCTGGATGAAGTGACCTTCACCATGTTGGATGAGCAGGCGGCCTTCGCCGAGTACGAAGCGGGCAACCTGGATGCCACCGGTGTGCCTTCCACCGATCTGGATCGTGTCAAGGCCGATCCGACCCTTTCTAAGGAGCTTGTGGTCGCGCCGAACACCTGCACCTACTACTACGGGTTCAACACCCAGGCCCCATTCGTGGATGACGCACGCGTCCGCCGCGCCCTCTCTGCTGCGATTGATCGCCAGGGCCTGATTGACAACGTGCTCAAGGGCGGCCAACAGCCGGCGCAGTGGTTTGCCTATCCAGGCATCGCTGGCGCGCCGACGATGAAGGATCACCCAGACCTGGGCATCAAGTTCGATGTCGCCGCAGCCAACAAGGACCTCGACGCCTACCTGGCCGAGAAGGGCCTGACCAAGGACAAGCTGGACATCACCCTGATGTTCAACACCTCCTCAGGTCACCAGAAGATTGCAGAAGCGATCCAGCAGATGTGGAAGACCAATCTCGGTATTGATGTCAAGCTGGCCAACCAGGAGTGGAAGGTCTTCTTGAAGACGATCCGCGACGTCAAGGGCACGCCTCAGATCTACCGCCTCGGCTGGTGCATGGACTACGCAGACGCCAACAACTTCGATCGTGAAGTGTTTGCCAAGGGCGGCTCCGCCAATCCAACCGAAGGCGGCGGCATCAGCTGGATGAACGATAAGTTCGAAGAGCTCGTGAAGCAGGCGGCTGTCGAGCAGGATCCGGCCAAGCGTGTTGACCTGTACGCGCAGGCTGAGGATATTCTGGTCAACACCGATGCGGCGATTGCGCCGATCTACTGGTACACGCGCAACACGGTCACCAAGCCGTACGTGCAGCGCACCTTCTCCGTCTCCGGTCACGAAGCGCTGGAGAAGTGGGACGTCACCAAGTAAAGGGCTGCTGGCGGTAGTCTAAGCTCTCTGTGAGACTAAGATGCCGCAAGCTCCGATTCCCGGGTGGGAGGAAGTTGACCTTCCCCCCACCCGGTCCCCGTGGCGTCACGCTGACTGCGATGAAACAGCCTGGTTTCTGCGCAGTCAGGATGACACGACCGGACATTGACTTACGCAGACACGATTGCACGCTGAAAGTGATTCGCTCCGGCAGGGTCATACACCCAGCCGCCTGTTGGGAGAGACGGCGGTCGCAGACCGCCTGCGAGCAGAAAAGGTCATGACTTAGCGAAGGAGGAGGTCTATGGGACGGTATATTGCGCGTCGCTTGATCTGGATGGTGGTCACGCTGATCGTCATTTCAGGCATCACCTTTACCCTCATGCACGCGGTGCCGGGGGGGCCTTTTGATAAAGAAAAGACCGTGCCCAAGGAAATCCAGGAGATCCTGAACAAGCGCTATAACCTCACTGCGCCCCTGTGGAGGCAGTACGTTGATTACCTGGCCGCGATCGTGATTCCACACTTGTCCAGTACACCGCCCGGCGTTTCGCTGCTGGACGACGCGATGGTCAACATCAAGGTGGGCGACAAGCTGTGGCTGAAGTGGATGAATTTTGGGCCATCGTTCACCTCGCGCAGCCGCACGGTCAACGACGTTTTTCGCGATCAGTTCCCCGTCTCCGCGCAGTTGGGGGTCATGGCGCTTCTGATCGCGATGATCATCGGTATGCCGCTTGGCATCATCGCCGCGCTCAAACAGAACACCTTCTTTGATTATCTTGGCATGGGCGTTGCTATCTTTGGTGTCTCGGTGCCGGTCATCGTCTTGGGGCCGATCCTGATCTGGATTTTTGGCGTCTCGCTCAAATGGCTGCCGCCCACCGGCTGGGGCGCCAAACCGCCCTACGTGCTGGGCTTCCTCCCGTCCAATATCGGGCCGGATTTCTTCCGCTACGCGCTCATGCCTTCCGTGGCCTTGGGCCTCGGCAGCTCGGCCATTATCGCCCGCCTGACGCGCGCCAGCCTGCTGCAGGTGGTGCGTGAGGATTACATTCGCACCGCGCGCGCGAAAGGCCTCGCAGAACGGACGGTCATCACGCGTCACGCCTTGAAGAACTCCCTCATTCCGGTGGTGACGGTGCTTGGCCCCATGTTTGCTGGCCTGGTCACCGGCACCTTTGTCACGGAGACGGTGTTTGGCATCCCTGGCATGGGCAAGTACTTCGTTTCCAGCATCACCAACCGCGATTACCCGGTGATTATGGGAACCATTCTGCTCTACGCTATCCTGTTGGTGGTGGCTAATCTGCTCGTAGATATCCTCTACGGGTTCCTGGATCCACGCATTCGCTATACATAAACAAGGAAGGCCCATATGACTGTCTCAAGTAGCACCGCACCACCGCCTGTCTCGGTGAACCTGGCCCGCAAAGGCGACAGCCTCTGGGGAGAGGCCTTTCGCCGGCTGCTGCGCAACCGCGCCGCCGTGATTGGCGGGACGATCATTCTCATTATTGTCTTGGTTTCCATCCTGGCGCCGATCATTGCAGTCAAGTCGTTCGAGGTGCAGATCCCGGTTGATAACAACAAAGTCCCAGGTTGGGTGCCGGCTGTCTTCACCACGATGAAGCCGTACGCTAAATACAGCAACCAATACCCCTTGGGCGCCGATGACCTGGGCCGCGATCTCTTTAGTCGCATCGTGTACGGCTCGCGCATCTCGCTGACCGTGGCGTTCATTGGTCCCCTCGTCAGTTTGATCATCGGCGTGGTTTTTGGCAGCATTGCCGGCTTCCTCGGCGGCCGCGTCGACAACTTCATGATGCGCATCGTGGACGTGCTCTACGCCTTCCCCCAGATTCTGTTCATCATCCTGCTGATGGCGTTCTTCCGCTCGACGCTTTCCAAACCAGCGCCTGGCACCTTTAGCTACTCGATCAGCCAGCTCGATGCGGCGACGGGCGGCGTCTTGTTCATCTTCATGGGCCTTGGTCTGACCGCCTGGGAAACCATGGCCCGCCTGTCGCGCGGCCAGGTGTTATCGCAGCGCGAGAAAGAGTACATCGAGGCTGCACGGACGATCGGCGCCGGCAATGTGCGCATCATGTTCCGCCACATCCTGCCCAACATTCTCGGTCCCTTGATCGTGGCCGAAAGCCTGGCCATTCCGGGTTACATCAGCCTGGAAGCTTTCCTTTCCTTTATCGGTCTGGGGGTCAATCCGCCAACGCCATCCTGGGGGGTGATGATCTCTGACGGGTCGCGCATCCTGCGCACCTATCCGAATCAGGCCATCTTCCCCGCCATGGCCCTGGCGATCACGATGTTCGCCTTCAACTTCCTGGGCGACGGCCTGCGCGACGCGCTCGACCCACGCCTGAAGGGCACCAGCTAACATCCAACGCCGTGACGCGGTCATGGCAGCCTTGTCCATCAAGCCCGGCGGTGACAGCCGGGCTTTTTGTTGAACAGGATTGACAGGATGAATAGGATTCTCGACTCGTTGGGTGCATCCCATCGGCGCCGAGAATCCTGCAAATCCTGTCTATCTTTCTGACTGCCTGCGTGATCATCGTTTCTGCCTGAACGCATCAACTATGAAAATAAGTCTCATCGCTTTTCTCTTGCTTGCCATCGTAGCCGGCATCGCGGTGGCAGCCTGGCTGGCCCAGGCGCCCGGCGTGACGCCGTACCGCTTTGCCGGCTCCCCCACGCCCGCCGGTCAAACCGGCGTCCAGGTCTACGCCCAGCGCTGCTCCACCTGTCATGGTGATGTGGGCCAAGGCTTGACCGCGGCCTGGCGCGCCTCCTGGGACGCAGAGCACCAGAATTGCTCATCGGCCAAGTGCCACGGCCGAGATCACCCAGAAGATGGCTTCTATCTGCCCAACAACTACGCGCCGGCCGTGGTGTCCCCCAATGCGCTGCGCCGTTTTGCCGACGCGCAAGCGCTCTACGCGTACGTGTCGCACGCCATGCCCTTCTCCGCGCCCGGCGATTTGACGCCTGAGCAGTATTGGCGGGTGGTCAACTTCCTTCTCTGGGCCAACGGCATCATTGATGTGCCCAACGGCGTCACCGCGCAGAACGCCGCGCAAATCCAGCTCAACACGCGCCTCTACACCATGCCGCATATCCAACCGGCGACCCCCGTGCCCCAGCCGGTCATGGGCGGCGCGGCCTCCAATCCGCCAGCCCCATGAGCATCGAGGAGTGCCTGATTGACCTGCGCCAGGATGCAGATTTTATGCGTCATGTCACGGCGTGGCAGGAAATTCCCGCGCGCGGCGGCATGTTCAAGCCGTTTCCGCCCAACCTTGAGCCGCGCCTGGTTCAAGCCCTTCAACAGCGAGGGGTTCGTGCGTTGTACAGCCACCAGGCCGAGGCGGTAGACGCCGCGCAGCGCGGGGAAAACCCGGTCATTGTCACCGCGACCGCCTCAGGGAAAACTCTCTGCTACAACTTGCCCGTGCTCGATACCTTGCTGCGCCAGCCCCAGGCGCGCGCGCTGTACCTCTTCCCCACCAAAGCTCTGGCCCAGGATCAGTTGGCTGAACTGGATGTCTTCCTGGCCGCAGTCAACGAGACGCCGCCAGAACCCGGCCATCAGGCCGCGGCAGTTGGGCTGGCGCGCAGCCCGATCAGCGCCAGCACTTACGATGGCGACACCCCGCGCGGCCAGCGGCGCGCCATCCGCAGCCGGGCGCGCATTCTGTTGACCAATCCCGACATGCTGCACACCGGCATCTTGCCCAACCATCCGCAGTGGGCCGCCTGGTTTGCCCAACTGCGCTTCATCGTGCTCGATGAACTGCACACCTACCGCGGCGTGTTCGGCAGCCATGTCGCGAATGTGCTGCGCCGCGTGCAGCGCATTTGCCAGTTCTACGGCAGCGCGCCGCAGTTCATCTGCACCTCCGCCACGATTGGCAATCCGCAGGAACTGGCCGAGCAGCTGATCGCCGCGCCGGTGCGCCTGATTGCGCGTGACGGCGCGCCGCAAGGCGCGCGCCACGTCGTGTTGTACAATCCGCCCGTCGTGGATCGCGCGCTGGGTCTGCGCCGCTCCAGCGTGCTCGAAGCCGACCGCGTCGCGGCCGCGTTCCTGGCGCACCGGGTGCAGACGATCGTCTTTGCCCGCAGCCGGCTGACCACCGAGCTCCTGCTGACCTATCTACGCCGTCGCGTGCAGCGGCCCTTACCCACGGCGCAGCGGCAGCCTGGCGCGGCCTGGCGCCAGGTTGAACCGGATGCCGTGCGCGGCTATCGCGGCGGTTACCTGCCCGCCGAGCGCCGCGCCATCGAAGCCGGTCTGCGCAACGGCCAGGTGCGTGCGGTGGTGGCGACCAACGCGCTGGAACTGGGCGTGGACATCGGCCAACTGGGCGCGGCCGTGTTGACCGGCTTTCCGGGCACGATTGCCAGCGCCTGGCAGCAGATGGGCCGCGCCGGCCGCCGCCAGGGCGTTGCCGCCTCGATTCTCATCGCCAGCTCCGGCGCGCTTGACCAATATGTCATCAACCACCCGCGCTACTTCTTTGAAACCAGCCCGGAACGCGCCTACATCAACCCTGACAACCTGGTTATTCTCTTGAATCATCTGCAGTGCGCAGCTTTCGAGCTGCCGTTCGCCAACGATGAAACCTTCGGCCAGGTGGCCTACACGCAGGAACTGCTGGCCTACCTGGCGCAGCAGGGGCGGCTGCATCACAGCGGCGATGCCTGGCACTGGATGAGCCAGAACCAGCCGTCGCTCAGCGTCTCGCTGCGCGCAGCCGGCAATGACACCGTGACTATCGTGGTTGCGGCGGATGACGCGGCCGCCGAGCCTGACGCCGCCGCGCCGGTCATCGGCGTGCTCGACCGTTTCAGCGCGCCGCTGCTGCTGCACGAAGGGGCCATTTACTTGCACGAAGGCAGCAGTTACCTGGTGACGCGGCTGGACTGGCCGGCGGGCAAAGCCTATGTGCAGCCTGCCAGCCTGGAGTATTACACGGAAGCCAGCAGCACGACGACGGTGCTGGTGCAGCGTGAGGAACAGCAAGAACGCCTGCCCACCACGCTGCGCTGTCATGGCGACATCACCGTGACCACGAAGCCGACGACCTATCGCAAGGTTAGGCTGTATACGCAGGAAACGCTGGGTACGGGCGTCATTGATCTGCCTGAGCAGAGCATGGACACCACCGCCTACTGGCTCAGTCTGCCTGAGGAAACGATCGAGAGCCTGCGCAGCCAGGGCCTCTGGTGGGGCGAGCCGATACTGGACTACGGCCCCAATTGGCAGGAACAGCGGGATCGCGTGCGCGCGCGTGACGGCTACCGCTGCACGGTCTGCGGCGCGGCCGAGGCGCCTGAGCGCCAGCACGATGTGCATCACATCATGCCCTTTCGCACTTTCGGCTATGCGCCTGGCCCGCCGCCGTCAGGCAACCAGGCCTACCTGGAAGCCAACCGCCTGGAAAACTTGACCACCCTCTGCCGGACCTGCCATCGCCGCGTCGAGACGCTGGTGCATGTGCGCAGCGGCCTGGCTGGCCTGGCCTATGCGCTGGTCAACGTGGCGCCGCTGCACCTCATGTGCGACCCGCGCGATCTGGGCGTGACCTACGACATCAAGAGCCAGCACAACGGACTGCCGACGATTACGCTGTATGACCGCATCCCCGGCGGTATCGGCTTTGCCGCGCGGCTGTTCGAACTGCACACCGCGCTGCTGCACGCGGCGCGTGACCTGGTCATGGCCTGCGGCTGCCAGGGCGGCTGCCCGGCCTGCGTTGGCCCCAACCAGGAAACCGTGGATAGCACGCTCAGCACGCGGCAGTTGACGCTGGCGCTGTTGGATGCCGTACTGACCTGAAGATGTTTTAACGCAAAGACGCAGAGGCGGAAGGACGCAAAGTGAGTACCAACCAGGGTTAGGCAGGTTGAATTTCCGCGACGATGTTCCAATCAGACACCGTTTCCACGGGGGGCTTGTCATCGCCATCCTCCCACATCATGGAGAATCCCCAAATGGTCGCATCCCCCATCCAAAAATCCGCGGGTGTAAACAACATCTTCGAGTGCGGCGGCGGCTCCGGTCGGGATGGATGATACTCGACATCCCAGCCGAACGCTTCGCCCTGCCAGTATTCGTTTCGCCGGTGAATCTGTTCAGCTAACGCTCTTACGGCATCCAGGTCGGGAATGAGCACAGGGACGAAGGGCCTGAAATCGGGATCAATGGTGATTCTGACTTTAGCGATGGTGCCGCTTATCTTCCTCTTGCCTCCACGCAATAACGATTTCGTGGTAGCGCTCGCTGATGATCCGCTCATTTCGTTAAGTTCATGGCTTTTGAATTCTCCCGTGACGGCGACGCCAATTGGCTCGATCCAGAACTTGGCTAGCCTGTTAGCTAAAAAAGCGTAGCATACCGATGAGGGCTTGTCAAGAAACAGCGTATTTGGAATTGGGACGCCAACCGTGCTATACTGGCCCATACGCAACGCCGGGCTGCACAAATCGCCCTGGTTGCGCCAAGACAGAGAGGTCTTTGCCCATGCACCGCAACGAACATCTGTACGCCGTCATCCTGGCGGGCGGCGGCGGCACCCGCCTGTGGCCCCGCAGCCGCAAGGCCCATCCCAAGCAATTCCTTGATTTGACCGGCGACGGGACGATGCTGCAGGAAGCCTACACCCGCATTGCGCCGTTGATCCCGGCTGAGCGCGTGCTGGTCATCACGAACGAAAGCTATGTAGATCTGGTGTGTGAACAAGCGCCAGCCCTGCCGCGGGCCAACGTCATTGGCGAGCCGGTCGGGCGGGGGACGGCGCCCGCAATTGGGCTGGCCGCGGCGCTTCTGCGCCAGCGTGACCCCAACGCCATCATGGCGATTCTCACCGCCGATCACTTGATTGGGCGCAAGGAAACCTTCCGCCGCGCCATTGCCGCGGCCGCGCAGGTGGCTAATACGCCAGGGCGCCTCGTCACCCTGGGCATCACGCCGGCTTACCCCGAAACCGGCTACGGCTATGTGGAGCGAGGGCCGGAACTGGTCACGCTTGACGGCATGACCGTCTATCGCGTCTTGCGTTTCACGGAAAAGCCCAACCATGAAACCGCCGCGCGCTTTGTAGAAAGCGGCCATTTTTCTTGGAACAGCGGCATGTTCATCTGGCGCGCGGACAGCATCCTGGATGAGATCGCCCGCCAAATGCCGGAGCTGAGTGCGCAGTTGGCCGCCATCGCCGCGTCCCTGGGCCGGCCGGATGAGCAAGCCACGTACGCCCAGGTCTGGATGCAGATTCGCAGCGAAACGATTGATTTTGGCGTCATGGAGGGCGCGCGTGACACGGTCGTGCTGCCGGTGGACATTGGTTGGAACGATGTCGGCAGTTGGGCCGCGCTCGCCGATGAGCTGCCGGCGAACGAGCAGGGCAACGTGGTGCAAGGCCCTCACATCCTGCTCGACACGCACGACAGCTTTGTTTTTAGCGAACATCGCCTGATTGCCGCGATCGGTTTGCACCACATGATCGTCGTTGACACCGCAGACGCCCTGCTCATCTGCCCGCGGGAGCGTGCGCAAGAGGTCAAGAAGATCACTGAGATGCTCAAAGAGCGCGGCATGACCGCGTACCTGGAAGGCGCCACGAGCCGCGAGGCGTAGCCGCCGGCGCTTTGGCTGTGGTGGGGTCACTTTTTTTCAGAAGGCGTCTCCGACGCCGACTGCGTCGCCGCATCGCAACGCCGACTGCGTCGCCGCATCGCAACGGCGACGCCCCGTGCACCGCTTTCGGCAGACTCGCCAGAGGCTAAAGCCATCTGGCTACGACGTGGAAGCCCCTGCAGGGCTGCTCCGGAGGCCCAGAGAGCCTTGCATTTGGTAGCCAGGGGCTTCCTAGCCCCTGGCGGGCTGGCGGGGTGTGCTAAAATAGACTGACGCCCACCCCTTTGGCTCTGGGCCTGTCCCGAACACGTTCGGGAGTCCAGAGCCTGCCCCGAACAATTTCGGGACTCCGGGACTCAGAAGAAAGGATTACTGCATGGATCGCGCTGTCCCATTTGCCACCAGTGAAGGCATCGAACTGTACCTGCGCACCTATTATTCTCTGCTGCGCAGCAGCGGCGCCATCCGCGTGCGTTCATTGGAAGAAGCCCACATCGGCATGAATTCCAGCCTGCACTTCAGGGCCTCGGAAATGGAGCCTGACATTTCGGCGTTTCTCTACGCCTGGCTGCGTCTGCCGCCGGAAATCGTGCACGTACGCTATGTCCTGCTCGGCCAATCAGAAGAGGTCTTTGCCCGCCGCGGCTACGGTTCGGTGGAAACCTGGCGCCTGGTGCGCGCGCCTGCGCGGCGGCGCCGCATGTTCTATGATGACCACGAAAACCTGGCTTGCTTCATCGCCAGCGTCTCGGACATTGATGACCTGATTCCAATCCTGACCGCTTTCCAAATCGAATGGAACAAGATGCACATGCGCCTGCGCAATTCGGTGCTCCTACAGAGCATCAAACAGCACCACGTGCAGGGCAAGCCGCTGGGCGATGTGGAGCGAGAGGCGCTGCAAGAGATTCTGGAGATGAGCAGCGAGGATTTGGAGAAACTGGCAAGCGCCTGGGGCGCTAGTCTGGCCGAACGCCTGGAACAGATAGGCCAGTATGAGATGAACCTGTTCGTTGATCTGCTGGCCGGCTCGCACACCCACTATCGCAAGGCCGTGCAAGGCTGGTGGCGCACCATCGAGGATCGCACCGCCGAAGCCAGCCAGGGGCATCTCGATGCGGCCGCGTTGGCCGGGCGCCCCGTCTATTTCGTTTCCAGCAATACCCACAGCTTTCCCAACGCCTTGTGCGGCTATGCCAGCCAACATCAAGCCGAGCTCCTGACCTTCCTGGAGGCGAACAATCCAGAAAACTTGTGGCCCGAAGCGCAGGCTGCCCTGGCTCTTGGCTCCCCGGGACGCCTGCAGAACCTGCTCTATTACCTCCAGCGTCATTACCTGGGAGAGCCTGGGCAAAGCCAGCGCGTGGCGGAGTATCGGCAGGCCGAGATCGAGTCAGGCGTCAGCACGATCAGCACCCCCGCGTATCTCGATGTGTCAAGTCACATTATTGAACTGAGCCGAATTGACCCGGCGCGCTGTGATTTGCGCCTGCAGATGCCCCACCTGCAGCGGCTGCGGCAGAGCGATGCGATCATCATCAACATTGACTATCCGTTGGGCATGGCAGCCTATCACATCCTGGCCCAGGTAGCCAGCAACGTGCCGGTGCTGCGCGGCGCTTATTTCATGGGCAAAGCCGCTACGCTGAATGGCCGCGTCGGCGATGTGATGATTCCCAACGTGGTCTACGACGAGCACTCGCGCAACACCTTCTTGTTCAAAAACATCTTCACGGCGGCCGATATCGCGCCCTATCTCTTGTTTGGCAGCGTCTTCGACAATCAGAAGGCCATCACCGTACGCGGGACTTTCCTGCAAAACCGTGAGTTCATGGGTATCTTCTACCGTGAGGGTTACACCGACATCGAGATGGAGACCGGGCCTTACTTGAGCGCTTTGTATGAAGACATTTACCCGCAGCGTTACCCGCAAAATGAACTCGTCAATCTGTTCATCAACGCGCCCTACGACATCGGCGTGCTGCACTATGCGTCAGACACGCCTTACAGCCGCCGCCATCAACTGCTCTCCAAGAGCCTCTCCTATTTCGGCGTGGATGCCACCTATGCCACGACGATTGCGATCCTGCGCCGCATTTTCAAGCGGGAGATCGAGCTGCTGGGCGAGGAGCAAGACTGATCATGGCCGAGCCTCACGCTGACCTCAAGGCGGCTGGTCCGTCTGCCACGGCGACCGTCTCCCCGGTGGCTGAAGTCGTGGTCAACACCCCGGTCAGCCGCGCGGGCGGTTACGACGCGTCGAGCGATATCTTCAGCTACGAGATTCCGCCGCTCTGGCAAGGGCAGATTGAGCCAGGACACCTGGTGTGGGCGCCGTTCAGCGGTCGGCGCTTACAAGGCATCGTCGTTGGCCTGGCCGCAGCCGCGCCGCCCGGCGTGACCCTGCGCCCACTGGATGAGCTGGCCGCGGCGGAGCCGGTGCTGTCGCCGGCCCACCTGGAGTTGGCGCGCTGGATGAGCCAGCGCTACCTGGCGCCGCTGCGCGATTGCCTCTTTGTGATGCTGCCGGCCGGCGTCGCCCAGCGCGTGGATGTCGTGCTGGCCCGCCAGGGCGCCGGGCCGCTGCCCGATGACTTGAGCGCGGAGCAGCGCAGCCTGCTGCTGCGCTTGCAGCGCAGCGACGCCGCGCAGCGCGTGCTGAAGAAGGAAAATCCGGCCTGGGGCCAGAGCCGCGTCCTGCAGCCGCTGCTTCAGCGTGGTCTGCTCACCCGGCGCAGCGCGGTGACCTCGCCCACGGTGCGGCCGCAGATGCAGCCCTGGGTGCGCCTGCTGGCCGACGCCGCGACCATCGGCCAGATGTTGCCCACATTGGGGCGCCGCAGCAAGCAGGCCGATGCCCTGGCGATGCTGGCGCGGCAAACGCCGCCTGCGCTGACGATGGACGCGCTACAAAAGCTGGCTGGGTGCGGCGCGGGGCCGCTGCAAGCCCTGGCCGCGCGCGGCTGGATCAGCATCGCGCCTGGCCCCGAAGCGGCTGCGCGGCTGGTGACGTTGAATCTACCGCCCGCGGAGGTCAACGCCCATCTGGTCGGTCTGCGCGGGGGTGAAAAATACCAACGCGTGCTGACGGCGCTGCAGGAGGCTGGCGAGCCGTTATGGATCGGCCGCGTGCAGGCCGAAGCAGACGTTGATGCACCCACCGTGCGCGAATTGGCCGCCGCAGGCTTGATCGCGCTGGAGCAGGTGGAGGTGATGCGCGATCCGTTGGCCGGCCGCACCTTCGAGCAGCAAAGCCCGCCGCTGTTGACGGCCGAACAACAGAACGCCTGGGAAGCCATCGAAGCCACCCTGGGCGTGGATCAACCGACCGACGCGGCAGCCCGTGCGGCGGGTCGCTTCTTCCTTTTGTTCGGGGTGACCGGCAGCGGCAAGACCGAAATCTACCTGCGCGCGATTGCCACGGCGCTGGCGCACGGGAAACAGGCCATCGTCCTGGTGCCAGAAATCGCGCTCACGCCGCAGACGATCAACCGGTTCGCGGTGCGCTTTCCCAATCAAATTGCCGTCTGGCACAGCGATTTGTCTCCTGGGGAGCGCTTCGACGCCTGGCGGAGGATGCGTCGGGGTGAACTGCGGGTGGTGATTGGTCCGCGCTCGGCGCTCTTCGCGCCGCTGCCCAACCTGGGCGTCATCATCGTGGACGAGGAGCATGACAGCAGCTACAAAGAGCACGAGCGGCAGCCTCGCTATCAGGCCCGCGCGGTTGCGCTGCGCCTGGCGCAGCTGACCGGGGCCACGGTCATTCTGGGCAGCGCCACCCCTTCGCTGGAAACGTTTTACGCGGCTCAGCGTGGTCAACTGCAGCTCCTGGCAATGCCGAGTCGCGTGATGGGACACCAGGTGGCCGCGGTCACGCCGGATGCTGGCCCGCTGACCATTGAGCTGCCCGAGGTCAGCGTGGTGGATTTGCGCCAGGAACTGCGCGCGGGCAACCGCAGCGTTCTGAGCCGCGCCCTGCAAGACGCGCTGCGCCAAACCCTGGACGCAGGTGAGCAGGCCATTCTGTTCCTCAATCGTCGCGGCAACGCAACCGTGGTAATGTGCCGTGACTGCGGCTATGTGGAGAAGTGCAGCCGCTGCGAGCTGCCAATGACCTATCATGGCCCCCTGGCCGAGGCGGAACAGCCAATCCTGTTGGAATCAGCGCCGCCTGGGGGGCAGCGTCCCATGACGCCTTTCCTACTCTGCCATCAGTGCAACCGCCGCCGGCCTGTGCCCACGACCTGCCCGGCCTGCGGTTCCGTGCGTATCCGCTACCTGGGCGCAGGCACGCAGCGCATCGAACAGGAGGTGCGTGACCTGTTTCCCCAGGCGCGCCCCTTGCGCTGGGACCGTGACACGACGCAGCACAAAGGCGCGCACGCGGACATCCTGGAGCGTTTCAGCACGCATCAAGCCAATGTGCTCATCGGCACCCAAATGATTGCCAAGGGCCTCGATCTCCCGATGGTGACGCTGGTCGGCGTGATCAGCGCCGATGTGGGGCTGTACTTGCCGGACCTGCGCGCCGCCGAGCACACCTTCCAGGTGTTGATGCAGGTCGCGGGGCGCGCCGGCCGCAGCGCGCGCGAGGGCCGGGTGATTATCCAGACGTACACGCCCGACCATTACACGGTGCAGGCAGCTAGTCAGCATGATTATGTCAGCTTCTTCCGGCGCGAGTTGGATTATCGCCGCCAGTTGGACTACCCGCCGCTGACGCGGCTGGTGCGGCTGGTGTATAGCCACAGCAATGCTGAGCGCGCCGAAACCGAGACGCAGCGGGTGGCGCGCCTGATTCAAGCTGAGATCAGCCGGCTGGGGATGAGCGACGTGGGCGTGATTGGGCCTGCGCCCTGTTTCTTTGCCCGTTTGCGTTATCGCTACCGTTGGCATATCCTGCTGCGCGGGCGCGGTCATGACCCCGCTGCCATCGTGCGTCCCCTCTCACTGCCCCCCGGATGGCATGTGGATGTAGATCCGCTCAATCTGCTGTGAGCAGATTAGCCGCCGCTGCCGACCCATCCGCTGAACCTTGACCAGCTACGAGGCCGCGCCTAACTTGTCCAGGTGAAACGCATCGTGAATGCGGCGCACCGCGGTGTCGGCGTCGCCCTGCATCACCACCAACGAGATGTTGACCTCGGATGAACCCTGGGCAATCGCCACGACGTTGATGCCGGCGTCGCCCAGCGCGCCAAACACGCGCGCCGCAATGCCGGGGGTGCCGGCCATCTCTGAGCCGACCACCGCTACGATGACGATATCATCGCGGCCGCTGATGGCGTCCACCCAATGATGCTGCAGCTCGCTCCCCAGGTCATGACGCAGACTCGACAGCACAGCCGGTGAATCGCTCTGCGGCACCACGAAGGTGATGCTTTGTTCCGACGACGACTGTGAGATCATCAGTACGTTGGCGCCGGTGCGAGCCACCGCGGCAAAGGTGCGCGCGGCGATGCCCGGCACGCCCATCATTCCCTTGCCGGCCACATTGATCAGCGTCAAGTTTTTGATCGCCGTGATCGCCTTGACTGTGCCGATGCTGTGCCCGACTTGCGACAGTTCTTTGACGATGCGTGTGCCGGGATGCTCTGGGTTGAAGGTGTTGAGCACCCGCAGCGGAATTTCGCGTTCGATGGCGGGCAGAATGGTCTTGGGATGCAGCACCTTAGCGCCAAAATAGGACAGCTCGGCCGCTTCGCTGTAGGAAAGCTCCGGCAGGGTGCGGGCCGTGGGCACGATGCGCGGGTCCGCGGTGAGCACGCCATCCACATCGGTCCAAATTTGCACTTCGTTCGCGTCAAGCACGGCGCCCAAGATCGCGGCTGAGTAATCAGAACCGCCGCGGCCCAACGTCGTTGGGATGCCCTCGACCGTGGCGCCGATGAACCCGGTGACAACCGGCACTACGCCGCCTTCGAGCAGTGGAAGCAGGCGCTCCTGGCTGTGCGCCCGCGTTTCTGCCAGCAGAGGACTGGCATTGCCAAAATTGCCGTCGGTGACGAGCACTTCGGTGGCATCTACGGCTTCGGCATGCACGCCATGCGCACGCAGCACAGCGGCCAGCAGCGGCGCGGCCAGGCGTTCGCCCAGACCGGAGACAACATCCAGCCCGCGGCTGGTCAGTTCGCCCAGGACCGCGATGCTGCGACAAAGCCGCTCGAAGCTGCGCAGGCGCTCATCGAACAGGCGGCCGAGCGCCGCGCGTTCGACCCCATCGGCCACCAGTTGGCCCGCCACGACCTGGTGCTTGACCAGGAGTGAGAGCCGCGCCTCGCGGTAGGCTTCTTCCTGGCCAACGGCAGCCGCCCGCGCCGCTGCGATCAAGGTGTTGGTGACTCCGCTCATGGCCGATGTCACGACAACCACCTGCGCGTCCTGCGCCCGCGCGGCCGCCACGATCTTCGCCACCTGCGCAAAGGCTTCAGCGCCGCCCACCGATGTGCCGCCAAATTTCATGACTAACATAATCTTCTTCTCCACCTCTCTATAACTTGGACAGGATTGACAGGATGAACATGATTTTTCCCCAGCGTATGCAAAACAATCCGCATGAAGAACCGACTATCCTGCCAATCCTGTAAATCCTGTCTATGCTCCTGGCAGCCTTAGCAGTGACTGGGAATCTCTAAACTGCAATCCTTAATCCTTCTTCCGCGCCAGTTCGAACACGGCCACCGTCGCCAGCAGATTGCTCGCCCAGGCGGTTGTCAGCAATCGCTGGCCGTCCAGGAACTGCGCGCGCAGGACGCGTATCCCCTGGCTGGCGCAGAAGTCCTGGAAATCACGAATCGTCAAGGCGCGGGCGCGCGGCGAGGCCCAGGGAAGACCATCGGTCGGCGCCGTGGGCATGCGCCCGGTCAGCAGCAGGTTGACGCGGTAACGCCAGTGGCCCCAGTTCGCAAAACTGACCAGGCCGCGCTCGCCCACGCGCAGAATCTCAGCCAGCGTGCGCGCGGGATCATCCACGAAGGGCATCGTCTGGCTCAAAACGACGTAATCGAACGCGCGGTCAGGATAGTCGGGCAGGCAAGCCTCCAGATTCCCCTGGCGCACGCTCAGCCCACGGCGCACACAGGTCAGCACGCCGCTTTCGGACAGCTCCAGCCCACGGCCAATCACCTGGCGCTCTGTTTTGAGAAAAGCCAGCAAGTCCCCATTGCCGCAGCCGATGTCGAAGACGCGACTGCCAGGCGTGATGAAATCAGCAATCGCGCGCAGGTCCCTGCGCAGCGCAGGGATTTCACCAAGACTGCCGGCCTCCTGGCCTGGATTCTGCGCATAACGTCCCACATGCAGCGAATCAAGAGACGGTAGATGGATAGCCATGATGCAAGAACCCCCTTATTCCCGTTCGACGCGGTGCAAAAAATCGCGCAGCAGGTGCGTCATCGTGTCCACTTCAAGCAAGAAGGCATCGTGACCCCAGCTAGACTCGATGTCGCACGAGGTGACGTCCGCGCCCACCTGCGTCAGCGCCCTGACGATCTCCTGCGACTGGTACGAGGGGTAGAGCCAGTCAGACTTGAACGAGACGACCAAAAAATAGACGTCCCTGGCGCCGCTGAAGGCATCGGCCAGCGATCGGCTGACCCCGGCGCCGTTGACGGTCAGATCGAAATAGTCCATCGCTTTCGTGACATACAGATAGGTGTTGGCATCGAAGCGCCGCGTGAAGGCATCTCCGTTGTGCGCCAGGTAGCTCTCCACGGCAAACTCGGTGGCAAAGTCGTAGCCGTAGTGCTGACGCGATTGCAGGCGCCGACCGAATTTCTGCTGCATGGATTGATCGCTGAGATAGGTGATGTGGCCGATCATGCGCGCCAAGGCCAGGCCCGCGTCAGGTCGCGGGCCGTTGTAGTAATCGCCATGACGCCAGGCCGGGTCGCGGTAAATGGCCTGTCGCCCCACCTCGCTCAGCGCAATCGTCTGCGGGGATAGACGCGCCGTGGTTGCAAGCGGAATACAGGCGCGGATACGCTCTGGGTAACTGGCGGCCCATTGCAGCGCCTGCATACCGCCCATAGAGCCGCCCGCCACCGCCAGCAGGCGTTCGATGCCGAGATGATCGAGCAGATGGCGCTGCGCCTCGACCATGTCCTTGATCGTAATGACCGGGAATTCCAGGCCATACGGGCGCCCCGTCGCCGGATTGATGGACGCCGGCCCCGTGGATCCCATGCAGCCGCCCAGAACATTGGAGCAGATCACGAACAGGCGATCGGTGTCAAAGGCCTTGCCTGGCCCGATGCAGTCGTCCCACCAGCCCACGCGGCCCTCCGCCGTGTCCAAAAGACCGGCCGCGTGCGCATCGCCGCTCAACGCGTGCAGCACGAGGACGGCGTTGGTGTGCGACGCGTTCAAAGCGCCGTACGTCTCGTACGCCAGCGTGATCGGCCCCAGGCGCACGCCGCTCTCCAGCGGCAGCTCGTGCGGCGGCTCAGCAAAGGTAAAGGTTTGCGTGTGGACGATGCCCACGCTTCCGGTTGATTTGTCCATGGCCGGTTGCCTGCATACGGCCGGGCCGGTTGAGCGAGCGTCGGACGCCCGCCCAACCGGCCAGGTTGATCCTCTTACGCGGCCGCCAGGGCCTGGTCCAGGTCCCACAGCAGGTCATCGAGGTCTTCGATGCCCACGCTCAGGCGCACGAAGTCAGGCGTGACGCCAGCCGCGCGCTGTTCCGCGTCGCTGAGCTGCTGATGGGTCGTGGTGGCCGGATGAATGGCAAGCGATTTGGCGTCGCCCACGTTCGCCAGGTGCGAGAATAGCTGCAGGCTGTTAATGAAGCGCCGCCCCGCCTCGCGGCCGCCCTGGATGCCAAAACCCAGGATAGCGCCGGGGCCTTTAGGCAGATAACGCTTGGCCCGTTCATACGAGGGATGGCTGGGCAGACCCGGGTAGTTGACCCAACTGACCTTGGGATGGCCTTGCAGGTATTCAGCCACCGCCTGCGCGTTGGCGACATGACGCTCCAGACGCAGGCTGAGGGTTTCCAGCCCCTGCACAAAGAGCCACGCGTTGAACGGCGCCTGGCAGGCGCCCATGTCACGCAGCACGTGCAAGCGCGCCTTGAGGATGTAGGCGGCTGGGGCCAGGTTGTTGAAGACGAGGCCGTGGTAGCTCGGATCCGGCTCGGTGAAGTTGGGAAAACGACCGCTGGCGCCCCAGTCGAAGCGGCCGCTGTCCACCAGGACGCCGCCGATGCTGGTGCCATGACCACCGATGAACTTGGTGGAGGAATGGACGACTATATCTGCGCCCCAATCGAAGGGACGGCACAGGTACGGCGTGGCGAAGGTGCTGTCAATGACCAGCGGTATCCCTACCTCGTGCGCGATGGCGGACACTTCTTCGAACGGGAAGACGTCAATTTGGGGATTGCCCAGAGTTTCGCCGTAGAAGAGCTTCGTGTTGGCGCGCACGGCGCGGCGGAAGTTTTCCGGGTCGGAGGCATCCACGAAGGTAAACTCGATGCCCAGCTTGCGCAGGGTGTGTGCAAACAGGGAATAGGTGCCGCCGTACAGCGTGCTGCTGCTGACCACATGGTCGCCGGCCTCGCACAGCGTGAGAATAGCGGCCGTCTCCGCGGCCTGACCGGAGCTGAACGCGAGCGCGCCCACGCCGCCTTCTAGATCGGCGATGCGACGCTCGAAGACATCGGTGGTGGGATTCATGATGCGTGTGTAGATATTGCCCATCTCTTCCAGGGCAAAGAGGCGCGCGGCGTGATCTACGTCGCGGAACTGGTACGACGAGGTCTGGTAAATCGGCAAGGCGCGTGCGCCCGTGGTCGGATCGGGCGCCAGTCCGGCGTGCAATTGGCGCGTGGTGAATCCCAAGGCGCGGCTGCTGCTATCGCTTGACATCGTTTGGATCTCCTGTGCATGGTGGTTGATTTGGCTCATACTGTCTTCCCGGTGGTTGCGCAGGCCGCCGTTCAGACCGACTGCACTGATGCTTGGGCGAGCGCCGCTGCTCACAGGTACCCCGCCAGCTTGGGGTAACAAAAACCCTCTCGGCATATGGACAAGAGGGCATGCGTCGTTGCACGACTGAGCGACGAGAACAAAAAAATCCTCCTCGAAGTGAGGAGGAATGGCGCCGCGTCAGCCACTGCCTCTCATCTTCCAGATTACATCTGCCGGATTTGGCACCATAACCTGGCTGGTGACGGGTGGGTCACGATGCGCGTCGTCCATCATTGGCGACTCGTATCATGGCTCGTGTCTACCTACCAGTGGTCTGGTTGCCGAGGCTTCATAGGGCCGGTCCCTCAGCCTCTCTGGATAAGAGCATCAGTACTATTCAATTGTTATCATGCTTATAGCATATATTCAACCGCGTGTCAATTTTCGCTTTACGGCCGCATGGTTTGTGAACCCATCGTTCCCTGTGGTACAATCCCGCTCATGACCAAGCCTATAGATGTAATGGCGACGCCGGCGATCTTGCCCGACCTGGAGCAAAAGCCGACCTACGTCAACCAAATGTTCGCTGCGATTGCCGGGCGCTATGATGTGATGAACCGCGTGATGACCGGCGGTCAGGATCAGCGGTGGCGCCGTCTGATTGTCAAGCAATGCCATTTGCCCAGCGGCGGCCACCTGCTGGATGTTGCGACCGGCACCGGCGACATTGGCTTCGAGGCCATGCGCCTGCGCCCGGATGTGCGCGTCACCGGCGTTGATTTTACGCATGAGATGATGATCGTGGGGCAGCGTAAAGCCTACCGCGAAGGGCTGCTCGATGTGCATGGTTCACGCCTGCGCTTCGCCGACGCCGACACCCTCAGCCTGCCGTTTGCCGATGCCACTTTCGACGCGGTCTGTTCCGGCTTTTTGATGCGCAATGTCACCGACATCGCGCGCGCGTTTGCCGAGCAGCGCCGCGTGGTCAAACCGGGCGGCCGCGTCGTGTGCCTGGAAATCACACGTCCGCAGGCGCCCGTCTGGCGTGACCTGTTCGGTCTCTATTTTTTCCGCCTGGTGCCGTTGATCGGCAGCCTGCTCAGCGGTCAGCCGCAGGCGTACACCTACCTGCCTCATTCGACGCTCGCTTTCCCGCTGCCGCAGGCGCTGCAAGGGATCATGGAGTCGGTGGGGCTGCGCCGCGTACGCTACCAAACCCTGATGCTCGGCACTGTGGCGCTGCACGTGGGCGAGGTGTAGTGTGGCCTTGAAACGGATCATTGTCGGTTTGAGTGGCGCCAGCGGCCAAATCTACGGCATTCGCCTGTTGGAGATTTTGCACGCGGCGCCGGACATCGAAACGCACCTGGTGCTGAGTCCCTCGGCGCGCATGACCATCGCGCAGGAGACCGACTGGGACCCGAAGGATGTCGAAGCGCTGGCGCACACGGTCTACCGGCCTGGCGACATTGGCGCGGCGATTGCCAGCGGTTCGTTCACCACGGCCGGCATGATCATTGCCCCGTGCAGCATCAAGACGCTGTCGGCCATTGCCAATTCCTACGACGCCGACCTGTTGACGCGCGCGGCGGATGTGCAACTCAAAGAGGGGCGGCCGGTTGTCCTGGTTGTGCGCGAGACGCCGCTGCATGTGGGGCATCTGCGCTTGATGGCGCAGGCCGCTGAGATCGGCTGTGTGATCTTCCCGCCCGTGCCTGCCTTCTACAGCCGGCCGCAAACCGTGGATGACATCGTCAATGGCACCGTGGGCCGCATCCTGGCCCGCGTGGGACTGGAAAATGAACTGTACTACCACTGGCAAGGCATGCGCGAGGCGGCCAAGGACGATCGGCGCCCGCCCGCCGCGCCACGGTCTGAATGATGCCCGGTTGGGCAGGAGATGCTCATGGCAACGTCATTTGAAGAACGGATTGACGAGTTTCTGCAGGCGCACACCACCCTGACCCTGGCGACGTGGACGCCGGAAGGGCCGCAGGCCGCGCCGCTGTTTTTTGCGCACACGTGGGGGACTGACGATGACGGGGACGCCGCGCTGCGCCTCTATTTCATCTCCAACCCAACCTCGAATCACTGCCTGGCGCTTGACAACCAGCCAAGCATCGCCGCGGCCATCTACCAGGACGGGCAAGAATGGCGCCAGATTCGCGGCCTGCAGTTGGAAGGCCGCGCGCGCCTGGCCGCGCCCGGCGCCGAGGAAGATCAGGCCATTGCGGCGTACTTGACCAAGTATCCGTTCGTCGCGACCGCGCAGGGAGGCGCGACCGATGGGGCGCTGGAACTGGCTGGCCCGCTGGCGAACAGTCGTTTCTACGTGATTGAGACCGACTGGATGCGCCTGATTGATAACACGCTCGGTTTTGGGCACCGCGAGGAGCGCGCGTATTAGGGCGTTGTTGAGCCGTCTCTTCAGACAGCGCCGATGCAGGTTAATCTATGAAACGCCTTGTAGCCTTGTTTGCGTTGTCATTCGTGGTCGTAGCATGCGGCTCAACGCCACAGTCAGCCGAATCACCCTTGGAGTCGCCACTTGCTTCACTGCAACTAACGCGAACGTTGATACCAGCGACGCCAACTCTAAGGCCGACGCCATCTTATACACCATCACCAACACCGTGGCCGACCGTCACATTTGCTTCGCCCGCAACACCTGTTCCAACCAGCGTGAGCAAGGTCACGACCGAATTGTTTGAGATTCCTGAAATTCCAATCATAGTATCCATTCCATTCAACTATGCGCTGGTCAAGAATGAAGAACCAAATCGCAGAGGATCATTTGTCTCGTATAACTTCAGCCAGACGTTAGTGATCAGCCCTTCACATGATTCATATTTTCCGGCAGAGCCGCCGTATTTCCATGAGATTCAGTTCTTCTCGCAAGAGTCCATAAGCCAGTTCTTGGCGAGATGTCCAATAAGGCTTCGATGCTTTGAAGGCGATTACCCAGATGTGGCAAGGTACATTGGTCAAAAAGATGCACTTGGGAAACTAAGCGATTATCACGAACCTTTTCAAAACTATAGCCTCCAGAAGTTTGGAGATACTTATTACCTTGTATCCACCACGCGGTGCATTGGCGCAGCCTGTGCGATCAGGGAGTACACGACTTATCTGAAGGACATCAAGGTAGATATTTGGATAATGATGACAGACATGTCACAGGCAGGTTCAAGCGACGAATTGTTTTCGTTGTTCAAGATCAAGAAGTGACACCACAGGCAGCGGCTGACGCCGGGGTCATTTGGCCGCACACAGAAGGTAGATGAGCATGGAACACACGACGACGCTGTACGACAGGGCCGCCGACCGCGGTGTGCCGTCGCTGGTTTGGCGTTTTGGGCAAGATCGGCGCCTCGACATGATCCGGCAGTGGGCCGCGCTGGACGGCGCGCAGGTGCTGGTGGATGGCTGCGGCATCGGCGCTTACGTGCGCAAGCTGCAGGCGTTGGCTGACCAGGTCATTGGGCTTGACATCGAAGAAGAGCGAATCCGTGAAGGCAGCCGTATCACGTCCAATCTGCATGTGGGCGCGTGTGAGTATTTGCCCTATCGCGACCGCACCTTCGATGTGGTCCTCTCGCATGAAGTGCTGGAGCATGTGCAGGACGACCGCCTGGCCGCGGCGGAGATGGTGCGCGTGCTCAAGTCAGGCGGCCGCGCCGTCATTTTTGCGCCCAACCGCCTTTACCCGTTCGAGACCCACGGCCATTACTGGCGAGGCCGCTACCATTTTGGCAACACCCCGCTCATCAATTACCTGCCTGACCCTCTGCGCAACCGCCTGGCGCCGCATGTGCGTGCGTATACCGCAGCCGGCCTGCGCCGTCTGTTCGATGGCCTGCCCGTGCGCGTGGTCTATCACAGCCAAATCTACCCCGGCTACGACAAGCTGAGCGCGCGTCGCCCCGGACTGGGACGTCTTTTGCGCCGCGTCACCTATGCGCTGGAAAATTCGCCCGCGCGCGGCTTTGGACTGTCGCATCTACTGGTCGTCGAGCGCCGCTGAGCGGGAGACCATGCCACCCTGCCGGCGAACTGGATTTGGGCGGCATGGGCTCCGCTCTCAGAACTCGCCCTTCACCGGTTGACCGGGCGCCTGGCTCGGGCCGGGCTGCGAAAGGACGCGTACGATCGGGCGCAGGTTCATCCACCATTGTTCCTTGGGGCGCTGGAACGGATCATCGGCCATGCGCGGCAGATCAATCAGGTCGTGAAAACGCACCTGACCCGCCTCCAGGCCAATGAAGGCCGCGCCAGGTTCCGCATTTTCGGCCTCGCTGATCAGCCATTCGATGCAGCGAGCGGCCAGGCGCGTCGCCTGGATGCGATCAAACGGCGTAGGCCCGCCGCCCTGCTGCAAATGGCCCAAGATGGCCTGGCGCACATCGTACAACCCTCTGCCTTCGGCCTCCAACAGCGCGCACATCACGCCTGTGGTGTACACCTGGTGCGCCAATTCGTTGCGGATGAGTAGGCCCAGGCGTTTGCCTTTCTCAAATCCATTGCGCAGATAGGCCAGGTCCTTTTCCAAGTCGCCCAGGGTGACGCTTTCCTCATGCAGATAGACCCGCTCTGCGCCCGTAGCCAGCCCGCTGAGCAGCGCCAGGTAGCCGCAGTAGCGCCCCATGACTTCCACCACGAAGCAGCGCCGATAAGCCACAGCCGTCTGTTTGATTTTGTCCACCGCTTCGATGATGTTGTTCAGCGCGGTGTCCGCGCCGATGCTGAGCTCAGAGCCAGGCAGGTCGTTGTCAATACTCGCCGGCATACAGACGATTGGAATGTTGAACGAGGGATAGTTCTTACGCTCGCTGACCAGCTTGAAGGCTGCTTGGTAACCAGACCAGCCGCCGACCATGAGCAGGCCGTCGAGCTTGTGCTCCTCAATCGTGCGTGCGATGGCGTACAGATCGCGACCGGACGGCACCTTGCGATTGGTGCCTAGTTCCGCGCCGCCCAGGCTCACCCAGCCGTTCGCGCTCATCCAATTCATCTCGCGCAGCTTACCCGCCATCAGCCCCTCGAAGCCTTGATCCACACCCAGCATGATGTGCCCTTTATCCAGCCCCAAGCGCAGGGCCGCGCGGATGGCGGTGTTCATACCGGGCGCCGGCCCGCCGCCGTGCAGCATCGCCAGGCGCAGACGGCGCTGATTGGGCTGCGGCGGATGCGGCAGCGCGCGCACGACCGTGCGCAGGATGCGAAAGGAGTCCTTGAAACTTCCCCCGCGCAGATCCATCGCCCGATCGAAGTCCTTATCCGCGATGGCTTCGGCCACGGCCCGCGTCTGCTTGACGCAGTGCATCAGCGGCGCTTTGTTGATGCGGTTGCCGCGGATACCAATCACCTGCGGTTCGCTCGCTGACGTCATGGCCAGCACCTCGTCCACGGCCGCAAACCCGGTCAGCGTCGCCAGGTTGCGATCGAACGCGGTGGGCGATCCGCCGCGCTGCACGTGGCCCAGGATGGTGACGCGCGCATCTTCGCCCAGGCGCTCCTCCAACACTTGCCTGACGTAGTCTGCGCTGATCGGCTTGCCGTTGCGATCCTGTGCGCCTTCGGCCACAATGACGATGCTGTCACGGCGACCTGCCTCGCGGCCGCTTTTCATCAGCGCGCACATGCTGTCTTCCCAGTTATCCACGTCGGGCGGGCTTTCTGGGATCAGGACAAAATCGGCGCCTCCCGCAATCGTTCCCATCAACGCCAGGTAGCCGCAGTGACGCCCCATCACCTCGACGACGAAGGTGCGCTGATGACTGGCTGCGGTGCTGGAAATGGCATCAATCGCGTCGGTAATGCGGCGTAAGGCCGTGTCGGCGCCGATGGTCATGTCCGTGCCGTACATGTCATTGTCAATCGAGCCGACCAGGCCCACGATTGCCAGGTGTTTGAAGCGCTCGGCCTTGTCCGCGCTGATCTCATCGGTCTTGACCAACTCGGCCAACAATTCGGGCCATTCCTGGCGGAATTGATTGGCGCCAGTCAAGCTCCCATCCCCGCCAATGACCACCAGGCCATCAATGCCAAAGCGCACCAGGTTGCGCGCAGCCTGGCGGCGCCCCTCGCGCGTCCGAAACGCAGGGCAGCGCGCCGTGCCGATCATGGTGCCGCCCTTCTGCAGGATGCCGCCCACTGAATCCCACGTGAGCGGGCGAATGCGGTCTCCGCCATCCACCATGCCCTGGTAGCCTTCGTAAATCGCGTAAACCTCCGCGCCGCGCTCCAGCGCCGCACGCGTTACCGCGCGGACCGCTGCATTCATACCGGGGGCGTCGCCGCCGCTGGTCAACACCCCGATGCGTCTAGGAATTGTTGTCATCGTGTCATTTCTCCCCTACCCTGGGCGTCAGGCTCTGGCGCGCGCCGTTGCCGGCTGTCGCGGCCACGAAATTTTCTATTCCAAGTATACCACAGGTACACGGCTCTTTCACGTAATCATATCCGCGGGCAAGTGCATGCAGCGGTTGAGGTAGCGAACCACGATGCGCCCCGCGGGCGGCACATCCAGGCGCGAGATGGCCGTGTTGACCAGGAAATAAGATACACCATCCAACGGTTGCTGGCAATAGGCTTTGATCAGGCGGTCGCTGAACGCGCCGTGCGTCACCAGGCAAATGCACTCGTCATGGTTGGCCAGGGCGGCCAGGCGCGCCACAACCCGCCGCGCGCGCTGCAAGCTCTCTGGCCTGGTCTCGCGGTCGCGCCCCCACCAGCCCTCCGCGCCGATGTCATCCGACAGCCGCGCGCGCGGAAATTCAGCCTGCAGATCGGCGCGGGCGCGGCCAGGCAGCCCCACCTCGCCGACGGGCGCGCCATAGTCCAGGTAGACGCCGCCCACCTCGAACGTGTCGGTCCACACTTCTGGCGTCAGCGCCAGCGCGTCGGCCAGCACCTGCGCGGTTTGCAGCGCGCGCGTCATGGGGCTGACGAGCAGGCGCGTGAAGGCGTAGCCTTGCTGATTGAATTCATTGCCCTCGCGCGCCGCGGCCGCAGGGAGACGCTGCGCGGTTAGAAAATCCGCCAGGCGCCGCGCTTGCTGCCAGCCCATCTCGGTCAGCCGCGGGTCTTCCACGCGCGCAGTCTGGTCGAGCAAGGCGTTGTTGGTGGACTGGGCATGACGGATCAAATACAGTTCCACGATGAGTTGGAAATCCTCCGCGTGTTTGGTTGATGGGATTAGCGCAGCACGTGTTCGGCGTAAATCAGACGCCGCGTGCCGGTTTCGCCGCGTAGAATCAACGAATGGGTCTCGGCGCGTTTGCCCGTATAGCGCACGCCAGACAGGAGCGGGCCATCGGTAATGCCGGTGGCGGCAAAGAAGATATTGTCGCTGGTGATGATCTCGCGTGCGGTGAGGATGCGGCGTGTGCTGAGGCCGGCCGCGTCCACCGCCTGGCGTTCGGCGTCGGTTTGCGGCGCCAGGCGTCCCAGCATCCCACCGCCCAGGGCGCGCACCGCACAAGCCGCCATGATGCCTTCGGAAACCCCGCCAATGCCCATCAGAATATCGGCGCGACCATGGGTGGTCACCACCAGCAGCGCGCCCGCCACATCGCCGGCCGCGCGCAGCATGACACGCGCGCCCGCGCGGCGAATTTCATCCACCAGCTCGGCATGGCGCGGCCGATCGAGGACGAAGACCACCAGGTCGTGAATATCCTTTTTCTTGAGCCGCGCGACCAACGCCAGCGTCCAGGCCGCAGGCGCATCCATACATTCAGGCACCAGCGCCGGCGCCACCTCTGCATCTACGATGATCTTTTCCATGTAAACCGCTCGCTGCGGCGCCCACATGCTGCCCACCGGGGCCACGGCGCAGACCGAGATGGCCCCCGACCGTCCCGACTCCAGCAGGCTGCGCCCCTCGATCGGATCGGTGACGACATCGAGCATGGGGCCGTTGCCAGTGCCAATACGCGCGCCCGTGTCAAACGCCGAATGCAGGCCTAGCTTCAGTTCTTCACCAATAACGATGTAACCGTCCATGTCCAGCGAATTGAGGACATGATGCATCGCTTCACCAGCCGTTTGATCCGCCTCGTCGGTGTGATCAAGGCCTACGTAGCGCCCGGCCGCCAAGGCCGCGGCTTCGGTGGCGCGAATCAGATCCAAGCCCAGGTTGCGCGAGGTGGCGACTTTGACCATGGAGGGTGTATTTGCCATGTGTAAGACCTTTCGCTGAGACTTCAACAAGACTTCGGAAGTCTCGCAGACTTCCGAAGTCTAATCAACCGCTTCGAGCAGCCCGGCGTCTTCCCAGGCCTGCATCCCGCCCTGGAGCACCGCGCAGTTATTGTAGCCTTGGTTGTGCAAGGCGTAGGTTGCGCGTGCGCTGCGCCGCCCCGCGCGGCAGGCCAGGACGATCAAGCGGTCATGCGGCAGGGTCAGCGGCTGCGTCAAGAGATCAACCAGCGGGATGTTTTGCGCCTGGGCAATGTGCCCCCGCTTGAACTCACGCGGTTGGCGCACATCCACCACGACGGGGGGCGCCTGGCCCCGCAGACGATCCCACAGGGCGCGCGGCTCGATCTCCGTCAACAGGCCGGCTGGCATGTCGGTGTGCAGAACAATGGGCACGCCGTACTCCGGCCGCGGTAAATTCTGACATTCGCGAAAGACGCGCACATCGCTCTCATAGATGCAGATGGCGGGGTCGAGCACGTGGTAGAAGAGATGCTCCACCGCATTGTCTTCACCCAGGAAATGATCGGCGCCCACATCACGGAAGAAAGCGGTAGATTTCATCAGCTTCAACACCGACTCGCGCACCCGCGTGAAGTAGACATCGCCGCCGCGCTCCCGGTAGAGGCGTAGGATGCTCTCCAGCGCATGGATGCCGCTGATGTCACAGTGATCCACGCTCTGCATGCGCAGCATGAGGTAACGCTGGGTTGGGTGCTGCGCCTGTAAAGCCCGCACCGATTCCTCGATATGACTGGCCGCGCCAAAGTAGAGATCGCCCAAGATGTCCACCACACCCAACTGCGGACACACGGGCTTGTCGGGCTGGAAAATCCAATGGCGGAAGTGTTCATCCGGCACGACAGACCGCACCTGCGGCATACTGGTCTTCAAGAGATAGTAGGCCAGCGACATCAGGATGCCCGAAAGGACGGCAAACTGCAGCGGCAGCAGAAGGGTGGCCGACAGCGTCACAATCATGATGAGTGTATCGCCGCGCGCGCCGCGCCAGATGCGCTGCATCTCCTTGCGATCAATCATGCCGTAGGCGCCGACGATCAGCACGCCGGCCAGGGCGGCGCGCGGCACGAAAGCTACCAGCGGGCCGAGCGCCAGCGTGGCGATCAATACGAACAAGCTGCCAAAGACATTGGACATGGGGGAGCGCGCCTTCGCTTCCAGGTTCAGTGCGGAGCGGTTGAACGAGCCGGAGGCGGGATAGCCGGAAAAGAGGCCGGCGGCAATGTTCGCCATACCCTGGCCCACGAATTCCTGGTTGCTGTTGAGACGCTCGCCGCTCTGGCTGGCGATGGAGCGCGCAATGGAGGTGGCTTCAACCAGGCCGATGGCCGCAATCGCGAGAGCGCCGGTGGAGAGGTGCCCGATCAGATCCAGGTCGAGCAGCGGCAGTCGGGCCAGCGGCGGAAATCCGCCCGGCATTTGACCGATGATCTTGACGCCATTGGCTGCCAGGTTGAACAAGGCCACCGCGGCGCCTGCCATCAAGAGGGCAATGAGCGGGCCAGGCAGACGCCGATCGAGCCGCTTGAGGCCCAGGATGAGGCCAGCCGCGCCCAGGCCAAGCGCCATGCTCGCCGGATGCGCCTGCGACACGGTCTGCGCCAGTTTGACCAGGTTATCCAGCAGGCCTGAGGCGCTAAAATCGAGACGCAGGAGGTGGCGCACCTCGCCCACGGCAACGAGCACCCCGGCGCCGGCCGTAAAGCCGACAATGACGGAGTCGGAAACGAAGTTCACCAGGATGCCCAGCCGCGCCAGGCCCATGGCGATGCGTAAAATGCCGGCCATGACCGCCAACATGCCGGCGGCGGCCATGAAGGGCGGCGTGCCCGGCGCGGCCAGCGGAGCCAAGATCGAAAGCACAAGCACGGAGGCGGAGTTGGTTGGCCCGGTGTTGAGGTGGCTTGAGGATCCCCAGAGCGCGCCCACGATGCCGGCGGCGACGGCTGTGTAGATTCCCATTTGCGGCGGCAGGCCGGCCAAGAGTGAAAAAACAATGGCTTGGGGAAGCAGCACCACCGCGATGGTCAGTCCGGCCAGCATATCTGGCTGCAGGTTGGCAAGCCGGTAGGTGCGCAGCAAGTGAACCGGGCGCAAGAAGAGAAACGGCAAGACACGCATATATGAGCTTTCTACACGGTTCTAACTCTCCCCCACGCGCGCCAGGCGATGAGCGCCGAAGCTGAAAATGGGAAAGCCAACAGCAAAGGTCAACACGAGCGCGCCGGCTGGGCCGATCAGCCAGGCAGCCAGCGTCCAATCGGGGAGCCAGATAGCCGCCAGCGCGGGTAGGGCCAGAAAAGCCAGTCCCACGAGCGCGTAGAGAGACTGGACGATGAACGCGATGAGGCCGCCCCAGCCAGAGCTCATGCGACGGGGGTCATCCCAATCGAGCCGCGCCCAGGGCACGCTCAACCCCACGCAAATCGCGATCACGCCCACGCCCAGGATCAAGGTGCCAACGGTCGTGTAGATGAAGGCGACGATGCTAAAATGACGCCAGACCGCTGCGCCCAGCATGAGCAGGATGTCCAGGCCGGCAAGGGGGAGATATGCAGACAGGAATTTGCCGCGCAGCAGCTCCCAACTGCTGAGCGGCGCTGCTTTGAGCAGCCACCACGATTTGCCTTCCATGCTGATGCTGGTCAGCGCGACGCGCGTGAAGACGAGGGAGGCGATGAAAAGGACGCTGCCGGCGAGGGCGACTTGGGCCAGAGTCAACGCGCCGTCGCCTTCAAGGCGGCCAAGCATCTGGCTGAGATTGGCGCGGTCGCGAGGGCCGCTGTTAGTCACGATGTTGAGGTAGATAAAGGGCACCAGGAGCAGAGGCGAGAGCATTTGGGCGAAGTTGCGCAGGTCGCGTGGGATGACGCGCCAATCTTTGAGCGCGATCGTCAGCAGGCTAGGCGCGGTGACCAGCGCGCCGCCGCGTCGGGCGCGGGCGCGGTCGCGCGCGCTGCGTCGCGCCGAGCCAGCGCTTTGCATGCGCGTCCAGCCGCTGGTGTACAGGCGATCGGCCAACACCACGCACAGGGCAAAAAAGCCGAAGGTGATGAGCAGAAAAAGGGCCAGGTCGAGCAGGCTGGCGCCGATCCGCCCATAGCCGGCGGCGACCAGGCCGCGACCGGCGACCAGCGTGGGCAACGGCACGGCCGTCAGACGTTCGACGGCCGCCAGCAAGGCCTGCGGGTTGGATTCAAACTGCGCAAAACGCTCGACCCACAGGCGCGAGGTTTGGCCGAGCAGGCTGCAACTGAGGCCGAAGATGGCCGCAACGAAGCCGAGGACTTCGCGCACCCGGTGCGCCGGGGCGAAACGCGCCACCAGCATCACGGCCAGCGCGCCAATGCCCGTGGTGAGCAACGGCGCGCCCAGCAGGGTGAATAACGCAAAGAAGAAGTACCAGGCCTGGTAGCCCAAACGCCAACCGTAAGCGAAAAGGCCCGGCACGGCCGTGATGAGTAGAATTCCGTAATACCAGGCGATGCCGTCGAGCAGCTTGGAGACAAAAACGGCCCGCCGATTGACCGGCGCGACCATCAGCAGTTCCAGGTCGTTGCTGAAAAAGAGGCTGCCCAGGGCGATGCTAAACGCGCTGATGAGCAAGATCAGCGCGGCGGCTGTCAAGATCAGGCCGGGGACGAGCGCTTCCAGGCCGGCGCCGAGGAAGCGGCGCACCGCCGCCGCGCTGCCCCAGCCGATCAAGCCGGAGAAGCCGCCCAGGCTGGCTGTGAGCCACAGGATGCCAATGAGCGTCAGAATTTTGCGCCAACGCGTGCGTTTGCGCCAGTTGTTCCAGTTCAACTGCCAGCGCAGTTGCAGCAGCAGGACGGTATCAGCAATCATCTTTTCTCTTCTTGTGTCCCGTGAGCGTTACGAGAGCACAGCCGCCAGTTCCTCGTAATCCGCGCCGCCGGTCAGGCCGAGGAAGATGTCCTCCAGGGAGCCGCTGGCGCCGCCGGCGCGCAGCTCCTCCATCGTGCCCACAGCGATGATTTCGCCCTTGTTGATGATGGCAACTCGGTCACACATGCGTTCGGCAATTTCCAGGATGTGCGTGGAGAAAAAGACAGCGTTGCCGCGGTCGGCAATTTGCCGCAGCAGGGCCTTGATCAGCCGCGCCGACTTGGGATCCAGCCCCACGGTCGGCTCATCCAGGAAGAGCACCTGCGGGTTGTGGATGAGCGCGCCCGCCAGAGCCATCTTCTGCTGCATGCCGTGGCTGTAGCCTTCGAGTAAATCGCCCGCGGCCTCTTCCAGGTCGAAGAGCTTGAGCAGCTCCGCGGCGCGCGTCTCTAACTGCGCCGATGGCACCCGGTAGAGGCGGCCCATGAAGCGTAGAAATTCCCAGGCGTTGAGCTTGCCGTACAGGTTGGGCGTGTCTGGCACGTAGCCAATGCACGATTTGGCCTGGATGGGCTGGGCCTGAATGTTGTAGCCGCAGATGCGCGCGGTGCCGGCGGTTGGAGTCAAGAGACCGGTCAGCATTTTGATCGTGGTGGTCTTGCCCGCGCCATTCGGCCCCAGGAAGCCCATGATCTCGCCTTCACGCACCTGCAGATTGACGCCTTTAACCGCTTCCAGCGGTCCGTACGTTTTGCGCAGGCCAATCGCCTCCACCGCGATTCCCGCACCGTCGGGTAGGCGAGCAGAGGCGCCATTCGTGTGTGTGGTTGCTACGAATGTCATGGCCGGATCGAATCCCAACATGTCATCTCCATATCACCTTCTGACCACGCCGGTCAGGCAACCGGCGGCTAACGCAGCTGCGCGTAGGTCGTGCTCAAGGCCAGGCCGATGAAGATCAGCGTGACCAGACTGAAGAGGGGGAAGATGCCGGTAAACAAGAAAACGGTTGCGTTGCCCACGAGCACGCCGAGCAAAATCCCGCCGAAAGCGACCGCCCACAAGTAGCGGCCGCGCCGGCGATTGATGGCGCGGCGAATCAACCCGGCCAGGGCGCTCCCGGCGGCCGTACCGATCAAGACGGCAATCCAGAGGCCAAAGAAGCCCATGCCCCCCAGCAGAAGTCCAGCCAGGGGCGAAGCAATGGCGCACACGATGAAGCCGACGCCAAACGCAATCGGATAGTCGAGCGATTCCGCATTGAAGTAGACTGCCTGCTGTCCCGCGATGCACTCCTTGCAGCGATACCCCACATCGGTCAGCCGCACACAATTTACGCACATGGGGCGGTTGCACTTGTTACAGCGCAGCATGGTTTCCACGCGGGGATGGTTGGTGCAGAAGATCCGCTCTTCCGCGTCCGCCTCAACGACTGCTGGCGCGCTCTGAGAGCCGACTGCGGCCGCGACGGGCGCCAGGCGTTGATTGGCCTGTGCAATCAAGCGGCCCAGGCCGGCATCGGAAGACGGCTCCTCAACCTGCGTATCGCGCTTGACAGGAATTTGGCTGCGCCTGCGCAGGAGGTCTATGCCGGCCAGCGCTTCGGCATTGGCCGGGTCAAGGCGCAGCGCCTGCATGAAGCAGGTGCGCTTGTCCTCGGCGCTGCTGACCACGCCAGCCAGCCCCAGCCACGCTTCGACGTTGCCCGGCGCTTCGGCCAGGGCCTCTTCGTACAACCGGCGCGCCTGATCTCCCTCTCCCACCCGCGCCGCGGCCGAAGCACGCGCCAATTTCTCTGCCACTGTCTCCATCACTCATTTCACCTTTTATCATCTGCCTTGCTATGACTCAGCTTGAAACTCGTTACTGCTCATCCTATTCCTGCCGCACTCGATACTTTGCACATTGCCCATAATACTTACACATTCCACTTCAGCCGATCGAGCAGCGTCTTGTAGAAATAGCTACGCGCCCGCAGGCGGATGAAACGCGCCACATTGGGACTGGAGGTGACCATGACAATGTCCCCGTTACGCAGGTCAATCTCGAACTGCCCATCCACCGTTAGAATGGCCTGATGATCGGTGAAGACCTGCATGTTGACCGTCGCTCCCTGCGCCATCACAATCGGCCGATCGAAGCTAAGATGGGGAGCAATGGGCACAAGCAGGATGTTCTTCAATTCCGGGGGCAGAATCGGCCCGCCGGCGGCGAGGGCGTAGCCGGTGCAGCCGGTAGCCGTAGCCACGATCAGGCCGTCGGCGGCAAAGGTCGTGACGTAGCCCTCATCAAGCGAGGTGGCGATGCGCACGATGCGCGCCAGGCTGCCGCGGCTGACCACGGCGTCGTTCAGCGCTTCGTAGTGATGATCGTGCGGGTTGTCGTTGGCGTCGTGTTTGACCGAGACATCAAGCATCATGCGTTCTTCAACCCAGTAGTTGCCGGCCAGCAGCTGCTCTATCGGCTCGTTCCAGTGCTCAGGCTGAATTTCGGCTAGAAAACCCAGGCGTCCCAGCTTGACGCCGATCATGGGCACGTGGAAACGCGCGCCCAGGCGCGCGGCGCGCAGCATGGTGCCGTCGCCGCCCAGGGTGACGAGCAGATCGAGCTCCTGCACATGAGCGCTGATTTCTTGTTCTTCCCAGGCCGAAAAGAGCGATGGTTGGCACCCCTGGCGCTGCAGCACCCCGGCGATTTGCTCGGCCAGCGGAAGCGCCTCCGGTTTCTTGGGGTGATGCAAGATGCCGATGCGTTGGAAGGATGGATTCGTGACTGCGTGGTTTGCCATGAGCGGTATTGTATCAGACACGTCATGGGGGGTCAAGCGGAAATGCTGAACGCTGAATGCTGAACGCTGAATGAGGAACGCTGAATGAGGAACGCTGAATGAGGAATGGTGATGGGTTTGACATTCAGAATTCAGAGTTGATGAAACGCGTCTGCCACGCCGCGCCAATAGGCATCCTGCTGTCCGGGGACAAACGGCACGTAGTAATTGATGCGGTCGAGCAGGCCGGCATAGCGCTGCTGAATCCGGCCGGCCAGCTCATCCGGCGCGCCGCTCACCGCGAAGACATCCAGCATCTCATCCGTCACCAGCGCGGCCATTTCCTGCCACTGCTGGCGCGCAGCCAGCATCCCCAACTTTTCCGCGGTGTCCAGCCAGCCGTGTATTTCCATCACGCTGTGGTAACTGGGCGTGGACGCATAGAAGGCGATCTGCGAACGCGTCGCCTGGCGGGCGGCGGCCATCGCCTCAGCATCCGGGCCGGTAATGACGAAGATCGAGCTGGAGAGGCTGATGTCGCCGCGCGCGCGCCCGCTCCGCTCCAGGCCGATGGCGATGTTAGGCAGCGTGACCTCTTGCAGGTACTTGACGGTGTGAAACGGATGGACATGAAAACCTTCGCACAGCTCACCCGCCAGTTGACACAACCCCTTGTTGACGCCGGCAATGTAGATCGGGATGCGGGGGTGCTCAATCGGGCCGGGATTGAAGAAAGGCGACATTAAGGTCAGTTTGTAGTATTCGCCCCGAAAATTGAGGCGCGCGCCCGTCTGCCAGCAGTTCCACAGCGCGCGCATGCCCAGGATCATCTCACGCAGCCGCGCCGTGGGTGAATCCCATGTCATCCCGAAGCGGCGTTCGATGTGCGCTTTGACCTGCGTGCCCAGGCCCAGGATGAAGCGCCCGTGCGAAAGCGCCTGCAAATCCCACGCCGTGTAGGCCAGCTCCGCGGGGCTGCGCGAAAATGCAACCGCGATGGCCGTTCCCATCTCGATGCGCTGCGTGTGCTCGGCGGCCAGGACCAGCGGCAAGAAAGCATCATGCTGCGTCTCGGCCGTCCACAGGCCATCGAAACCCAGGTCTTCGGCCGTGCGCGCGGCAACGCCTGCGTCCTGCAAACCATGCTCATACGACAAAACCACATCAATTTTCATCACTCTTCTCTCCACGTCGCGTTTACTTCAAGGCCGCCAGGCGCTGCTGAACCTGCACGTTGTCCGGCTCTAGGGTCAAGGCAGCCTGCAAGGAGCGTCGCGCGCCGGCGACGTCGCCCTGGCCTTGCTGGGCCTCGGCCAGCAGCACGTAGGCCAGGGTGTAGGTGGGGTCAATGTGGGTTGCCAACTGCAGGTCGGACAGCGCCTCCGCCGAGAGGTTGGCGCGCGCGTGGAACGTGCCCCGGTTGACCGCCATGATGGCGTGGGCGCGGCGAATCTTGCGCGCCGGCTCATCCAGGAAGCGCCCGGTGGCCGTGGCTTCCAGAAACGGCGTCACGTTCCAGGTCAGCGGCGCCAGGGCCGGCGGCTGCGTGGGCGCCTGGGGCAGCACGCGCAAGAGGATCCCGCCCGGCAGCGCCTGGCTGCTCAGGTCAACACCGAACTGGCGCAAATGCCCGAGGGCATCGGGTGTGGCGTAAACGGGGCGCGTGGCGAGTGCGGACGCCACCAGCGCCCGCCACAGCGCGGTGTAGCGCTGTTCGATCTCCGTGTCGCCGGCTGCCAGTTGATCAGACTCGAACTGACGCAGCTTAGCCAGAAAGGCTTCATGTTCCGCGGCCACGGGGGCCAGCAGCGTTGGTTGCGTCAGTTCGATCTGGCGGTGATACCACGGCCGGTTCTGGAAAAGCAGCACATCCACCACAGCCACATCCGGGCGCTGCTGGTTCACGAACTGCAGCGTCAGCAGCGGCGCGACCAACTGCCAGTCGCCGGTCAGGATCAAGCCATTAGGCCCGGCCTCGTCCAGCGCGTTCTGTGCATAGGTCGTTGGATAGGTGTAATGGCGATGATCGTCCTCGCGCCAATTCCAGGCCAGGGTGAGCAAGGGCAAGACCAGCAGACTGACCAGGATGGCGCGGCGCCAGGCGACCGGCGGCGGCGCCATCCGCGCCGCGCGTTCTGCATCGGACGCCGCGGGGCGCACATCCGCGCTCCGTCCCCCACGCGCAGGTGCGGGGCGACTGGTCTTTGGGCGATTGGGAGCGGCCGTGGCGCGGGCGCTTGGGTGCAGCCGCGCGGCGTCGCTGTCTTTGGCTGCGGGCTGCGCCGTCCCCATCGCCCAGGCGCTCAGCCAGCGCCAGGCCGCGGCCAGCCACAGCGTGGACACCAGGAAGGAAGCCAGGTAGTAGGCGTCGCGATCGTCGGCGATTTCGTAGATCACCGCATAGCTGACGCCGAAAATCGCAATGAGCAGCGTAAAGACTGTCAGGGCGCGGTCGCGGCGCCACAGCGCCCACACGCCGCCGAGCAGCAGCGGGACCGCCAGCGGCGTGAACTGCTGCGCCCACAGGAGCAAGCCCGCGCCCAGCTCCCGCGCCATGCTGGCCGGCGTGCCGCTGAACAAATTGACGCGGTACTGCTTGCCGGTCACATGCCACCACAGGCGCTCCAGGTTGTGCGGATCGCCCCAATTCAGCAGCGGATCCTGCGCTGCGCGCCAGGGCAAATAGAGGTAGATCAGCGCGCCCAGGGCCAGCGCCAGCGCACTGAGCACGATCAGCGACCCGCTCAGACCGCGGCGGTTGATCCACAGCCAAAAGAGGATGGCGGGGGCCAGCAGGCCGATCGTGAGGTTGTGATTGCCCAGGGCCAGGCCGTAGATCAGCGCGGCCAGGATGAGCCAGCGCCCGGCTGCGCGCGGCCCGGCCAACTCGCCCTGCTGTACACGCTGGCGCCAGACCAGCAAGAGCCATAGAATGGTCGCGACCAGGAAAACATGCAGGCTGTAGACTTCGGCCACGACGCTCCATGACCAGAGCGTGCGCGAGACCGCAAAGAGGATCGTGACCGCGACGGCAATCCACACCGCCGGAAGCCAGAGACCAGAAACGCGGAGATCGCCATTGATTCCCGGCTTCTGATCTCTGGCTTCTGGCGGCGCGCTCAGCAGCGCCGCGCGCAGAAGCAGGTAAGTCATGACCACGGCGGCCGCGCCCCACCAGGCTGACATGGCGTTGAGGCGCTGAGGCACGCTGCCTACCGGCAGCAAATGACTGGTCAGCCAGCCCAGCACGACCCACAAGGGAAAACCTGGCGCATGCGCCACCCCGGGCAACCAGGCAGCCAGGATCAACTCACCGCTGTCGGTGGGTGGAATACTGGGGGTCAGCGTTGCCAGGTAAAGCGCGAACGCGCCGATGCCCAGGGCGAGCGCGGTGAGGTAGGGATGGCGGTTGATGCGTTGGGCCGCATCGGCCAGTCGCTCAGCCGGCGTCGGTCGCGTCGGCACTGACATCCTCTTCCTCGCTGAACGTATCGTCCAGGCTAAACTCGGTGCTCAGAAGGGCAAACGCGTCATCGGCGAAGTCGCGCGGCACCACCACGCGCACTCGGCCCAGGGGGACGCTGGGCACGGGGAAGAGACTGGTGCCCATGCTTTCATATTGTAAAGCCGATGGGATGCCTGCGCTCTCCAGTCTACCCTGGATCACCTCGGCTGTAAGTTCACCAGCCGTTTCGGCTACCAAAACTAATGCGTCAGACTCGCGATCCCGCAGCTCTCCTGACTGGTGAGACTCCGCCGCGCCGACGTCTGTCGCCTGGCTGTCGTCTTGCTCTGGATGGTTCATGGTTGCTCTCCTGGCGCTATTGTAACGCAATCCGCCGGATTGCGCTACTTGGCGCCTGTGTAAATCACAATGGGAGCTGGCCGGCGTGGCGCAGCATGGCCCGAATCGGATCGTAGTCGCTGTCGCTGACGGCGGCAAAGCGCGCCACGGATGCCTGCCGCAGGATGGTTTGGCCCAGGGCATCGGCGTGCATGGTGATCAGGGCGTCGGTCATGGCCCGGCGCAGGGCGCGTGGAACGGACTGGTGGACGACCCACGGCGGCATGGGGCTGGGGCCGAGCGTGGTAATGATGCGCAGCTGCGCAGCCAGGGCCGGTTCCTGGGCAGTAAGCATGTCCAGGACTGTGCTGTCAATGGCCGATGCGTCCGCCGCTCCGGAAAGGATCAACGCCAGGGAGCGCTGGTGCGCGCCAGACGCGAAGACGCGGCCGAAAAAAGCGCTGGTTTCGCCCAGGGTTGCCAGATGATAGCGCACGACATGGTATCCCGAATGGGAGTGCGGCTCGTTGTACGTCCACACCGCGCCGCGCAGATCGGCGAACGTCGCATAGGGCCGATCGGCGCGCACCACCACGTCGGAGAAGTAGATCGGGCGGTCGAGATAGCGCGGCGCCGCCATGACTGGCGCGGCCAGCAGGATCAGCGGCGCGTGCGTTTGATCTATCATCTGCACATAGGGCGCGCCGCAAATCCAGCCCGCCTGAATCTCCCCGGTTTGCAGGCGATCCTCGCGCGCCTGCCAGGGGATTTGCAGCTCGCAGTGCACTGTCAGCCCCAGCCGCGCGCGCAGCAAAGCCGCCACACCTTCGACGAGGGCATCGGCAATCGGCGCCTGGCAGGAAGTCAGCGTGATGGCTGGCAGCATGGGTATACCTTTGGCTTGACGAAATTGGTCTCATTCATGGCAATTTCCAGAACAAATGCTTCGACCTCGAGATTCTAGCATGTTGCCGCCGCGCGGCAAATGAGCCGGCTTGAGGCGCGCCCGGGCCTCCCATTCCGATGGGAACTTGTCGCGCCGGTCATCCGTCCCATCAGTGAAAACCGACGTGCGCATGCCGCGAGAGCCAGCCCGCGGCGTCTGCCATGCGCCAAACCGGTAGGAGGGGGAAAGATGCGTTGGAATCTGCCAGAGTCACAAATCGTTAGGCCAGCCTCTGCAAGCCGTGTCGTCGCAAGGTTTCAGATATGCTCCCGCTTCTCCTGGGCGCCGTGGATCTGCGTCTTGCTGTTGGCGCTGAGCCTGACCGGCTGCACCACGCTGCGTGATCGCCTGCGCCCCAGCCCCACGCCCACCGTTCAGCCCACCTCAACGGCCGTGCCGCTGTTGACCATTGAACCCGGGGCGGGCGCGCCGGGCACGGGCATTGCCCTGCGCGGCGCGCGCTGGCGCGCAGGCGACACCGTATTCGTTCGCCTGCAAAATCCGCTGCCTGATCAAAGCGGCATCCCGGACAAGGCCCTGGCGGTCGCCACCGTACAGGATGATGGCCGTTTCCTGGCAGCCTTCATCTTCCCGAATGAAATGCCCTGGGCCAGCCTGCCCAGCGTCCTGATTGTGGCCCAATCGCAGGCCACCGGCGAGCGCGTCTCCATTGTGTGGCGTGTGGAAACGACTATGAGCACGGAGACCCCAACCGCGGCGCCGACGCTGACCGGCCCGCCGCCCCTGACGACTGCCACGGCGACGCCCACGCCGTGGGTCATTACCTCGACGCCCACACCATGGATCATCACCGCGACGCCCACGCCGTGGGTCATCACGGCGACGCCCACGCCGTGGGTCATCACGGCGACGCCCACCCGTCCGCCGGCGACCAGCACCTTCACGCCGGTGCCGCCGGCGCCTACGGCCACACCGACCATCTCCCCTTCCTACTGGCGCGGCGAGTATTATGCCAACCGTGACCTGATGGACAACCCGGTCCTGGTGCGTAACGATGTCAGTATCAACTTCAACTGGGCCAGCGGCGCGGTCGCGCCTGGCCTGCCCAGCGACAATTTCTCCGTGCGTTGGACGCGCAACCTGGAGTTCGAGCCTGGCGTTTATCGCTTCCATGCTCTGGTGGATGACGGCGTACGCCTGTTCGTGGATGGCGCGTTTCTGATCAATGAGTGGCGCGACGGCAGCCGCCGCGAACTCACGGCGGATTATGCGCTGGCTGCGGGCAGCCATGCCTTGCGCGTCGAATACTATGAAGCCACTGGTGATGCCCTGATCAACGTTTGGTGGGAGGCGCGGCCGACCGCCACCAGCACGCCGCCGCCGACCGCCACCAGCACGCCGCCGCCGACCGCCACGCCGACGCGGCGTCCCACCAGCACGCCGACGCGGCGTCCCACCGCCACGCCGACGCGGCGTCCCACCAGTACGCCGACGCGTACGCCTACACCGCGCCCCCTGCCAAGCACTACGATTGAGGTGCGGCGAACACCCACGCCCACGCCGACGATGGCGCCGCTGCCCAGTGCGACCGTGGAGCCGCCGCCAACCCAAACCCCGACGATGGCGCCGTTGCCCAGCGCCACGGCGCAGCCGCTGCCGACCGAAACGCCGACCGCGACGCGGCTGCCGACCGAAACCCCGACGGCAACGAGCACCGCAACGCCGCTGCCAACGGAAACCCCGACACCCGTCGCGCCAACGGACACGCCAACCGCGGTCGAGCCGACGGACACGCCTACCCCGCGCCCGCCCACGGACACGCCAACCGCGATCGAGCCGACAGACACGCCTACCCCGCGCCCGCCCACGGACACGCCAACTGCGGTCGAGCCGACGGAGACGCCTACCCCGCGTCCGCCCACGGCGACGCGTACGCCCACACCTACACCAACGGCGACGCCCACGCCGCCGGCCCGGCTCAATGAACTGCTGGCGATACCGCGGCGCGTGGACTGGAACCAGGATGGGCGCCTCAACGACCAGGACGAATGGATCGAGCTGTTCAACCCTGGCGCGACCGCGGTCAACCTGAGCGGCTGGTACCTGGACACAGGGCGTAATACGGCTCGCTACCGCCTGCCGCGGACCGCCAATGTGCCGGCTGGCGGCTACCTGGTTCTGTTCCGCAAGACCACGGGCCTGGCGCTCAACGATCGCGGCGGAATGGTGCGCCTGCTGCGACCGGACCGCAGCGTGGCTGACAGCGTCGCATTCCCGGCGCTTGATCCAGATACCAGCTACAGTCGTGACGATGCCGGCGTCTGGCGCCGCAACTTGCCGCCTACGCCGGGTCAACCGAACCAGGGCATCATCAGCCCGACGCCAGTCATCACCACAGTGCCCGAACGGCGTTAATGTAGAGATAGGCCGCGGATGAACACGGATCGCCACGGATGGCCTGACTTGAAAATAACCCTATAGCGCAATCCGCCGGATTGCAGCACCTGGGAGTGTAGGTGTCTCACCCGCACAAAGGCTAATCCATGACCCTACGGGGGCGTCTTGAAATCAACGCCCCCGCAGGGTTTTTTGAATCTGAACAGGAAATGGGCATCTTTCGGGCTGGCAGAGCAGCAGGCGCGCGCCGTATACTGAGCTGAGATGTACGAGAGGTGCTTGCACCGAAGGAGCCGTGGAGATGAACTCATCGGATGTTTTCTACCTTTGCCCCACCTGTTTTGCCGCTTTGACCCAACATGAAGATAATCATGCGCATCGCATGATTGCGGTGCCGATCCTAAACCTGCCGCTTGACCAGCGTCGCCCCCTCAGCGACGCACAGGGCCATCTGCTCACTCAGGCGCCGCGCTGGTTTGTCACTTTGACTTTTCCCTTGCACGCGGGTCGCGCCGGCTGAACGCCGCAAGGCCCATATCCCAGGAGGTGATGCGTGAATTGTCCTGCGTGCCAAACGGCCAACCCGGCCGGCGCCAAATTCTGCTTCCATTGCGGCGCGCCCCTCGCCTTGAAATGCAGCCATTGCGGAGCGACCCTGCCGGCCGGCGCCAAGTTCTGCATGAACTGCGGAACTCGGGTCGGCGATGCGCCGGCCGGGCAGCCTGCACCGGCCGCGTTGCCGCCACCGGCTGCGCCTGGATCGCGCCTGGATCAGTTCATCCCCAAGGAACTGCTGGCGAAACTGAAATCGGCGCAAAACGCCGGCATGGAAGGCGAACGCCGCGTGGTGACGATGCTGTTCTGCGACGTCAAAGGCTCAACGGCCGCGGCCAGCCAGCTCGATCCCGAAGAGTGGGCGGAGCTGATCAACGGCGCCTTCACGCACATGATTCAGCCTGTTTACCGTTACGAAGGCACGGTGGCGCGGTTGATGGGCGATGGTCTGTTGGCGTTCTTCGGCGCGCCGATTGCGCACGAGGATGACCCGCAGCGCGCCATTCTGGCCGGCCTGGACATCGTCGAGGCGATCAAACGGCACCGCCCCCAGGTTCGGCAGCGCTGGGGAGTGGAATTGGACGTGCGTGTGGGCATCAACACCGGCCTGGTGGTCGTGGGCGCGGTTGGCTCCGACCTGCGCATGGAATACACCGCGCTGGGCGACGCCATCAATCTGGCCGCGCGCATGGAGCAAACCGCGCAGCCCGGCACGGTGCAGGTTGCCGAGGCGACGCACCGGCTGGTCGCGCCGCTGTTCGACATGGAAGTCCTGCACGACCTCGAGGTCAAAGGGCGGACCGAACCGGTCACCGCTTATCGCGTGCTGGGCCGACGCACGTTGCCCGGACGTCTCGGCGTTGTGCGCGGCGTCGCCGGACTGCGGTCGCCGCTGGTCGCGCGCGACGATGAACTGGCAAGCCTGATCGCAGCCGGCCGCGCGTTATCCAGCGGCCGCGGTCAAATCATCTCGGTGATGGGCGAGGCGGGCCTGGGTAAATCGCGCCTGGTGGCCGAATTACGTGATGCGCTGGCCGCAGCGCAAGACCAGGCCGTGCAGTGGATCGAGGGTCGCTCCCTCTCCTACGAAACTTCAACGCCCTACGCGCCCTTCGTGGACATGCTGGCCGCTGGCTTCTCCGTTGAGCCTGCAAGCCGCGCGCTGGGCGCCAATGACGCCCAGAGGTATGGCAATATCCTTGCACGCATCGAGGCCCTCTTTCCGGGCCGCGGCGCTGAAATGGCGCCCTTTTTCGCGACGCTGTTAGGCGTCGAACCGCCGGCCGACCACGCCGAACGAGTCAAATACCTCGATCCACCCACCTTGCGCGGTCTGACCTTCGGTCACGTCACCGCCTATTTCGAGCGGCTGGCCGCGCAGCGGCCCCTCGTATTGTTTTTCGACGACGTCCATTGGATTGACCCCACCTCGTTAGACCTGCTGCAATCCTTGCTGCCCTTGACGCTGGCCGCGCCTATCTTGATCCTCGTCGCCTTCCGGCCGCGTCGCCAGGAACCATCCTGGCGCTTTCACGAAGCCGTCCAGCGTGATCCGAGCTGCCGCTACACGGCCCTGGCTCTGCAGCCGCTCGATCAAAGCCAATCGCGTGCGCTGGTGGCGAACCTCTTGCACGTTGAGGACTTGCCGGAGAAAGTACGGCAGCTCATCATGGAAAAGGCGGAAGGCAATCCTTTCTTTGTCGAAGAAGTCATTCGTTCCCTGCTCGACGCGCAGTTGGTGGTGCGCGACAATGGTCATTGGCGGGCCACGCGCGAGATTATCAACCTGACCGTACCCGATACATTGAACGGCGTCATCACCGCGCGCCTCGACCGCCTGGATGAGACGACGCGCCACCTTGCCCAGGCTGCAGCCGTGTTGGGACGCGAGTTTCCCCATGATGTCCTGGCCGAGCTATTCGACGCGCCAGACGCGCTGGATGATGGCATTCTGGAGCTGCAGCGCCGCGACCTGGTGCAGGAGAAGAGCCGCCTGCCCCGGCGCATCTATGCCTTCAAGCATGTTTTGACGCAGGAGGCCGCGTACCAGTCCTCCTTGTTGAGCAAACGCCGCGATCTCCATCGCCGCGCAGCCCAAGCCCTGGCGCGTCTGCAACTGCCCGACCAGGCGGCCGAGATCGCCCGCCACTTCCTGGAAGCGCGCCAGCCGGCCGCGGCCATGCCCTACCTGGTGCAGGCAGGCGATCGGGCCGCGCGTTCATACGCCACCACCGAAGCCATCGGGTTCTTCACCAGGGCGCTGGACGTGCAAGCGGCTGTGGCAGAAACCGATCTGATTGGCCGCGCGTATGAGGGGCTGGGCGGCGCGCTTGCCTTTGCCAACCAATTCCCAGAGGCTGTAGAGACCTATCGTACGATGCTGGCGTGGGCCGAAAGGCAGGGCGCTGTCGCCATGCAGGTTTCCGCGCTCAACAAGCTGGCGGGCGTCTACGCCCTGCGCCTGGGTCAATTCCCTGAGGCTGAGCAATTCCTGGCGCGCGCCGAACGCCTGGCGCATGAGTACGATGAGCCATCGGGCATGGCCGAAGGCGCGGTCATCCGCTGCCAGATGTGCACCGCCAAGGCCGATTTCGACGCCGTGGTGGCTCACATGCAAGAAGTGGTGGCCATTGGCGAACGCCTGGGCAGCCGTGAGCACCGCGTCACCGGGCTGGAGCATGTGGCGAGCAGCCTGGCGTTCCTAACCCGCTTCGATGAAGCCTGGGAAAAGGGACAGCTGGCGCTGCAGTTGGCGCGGGAGATCGGCGACCGCGAGCATGAAGCCTGGGTGCTTTGCACGACCTTTCCCATTTGCCTGCTGCGTGACGGCCTGTTCGACTCGGCGCGCGAGCATGTGACCCAGGGGGTGGAAATTGCCGAGCGCATCCACTCATCGGGCGCGTTGATCTACGGCAACTGGGTGTTGGCCGAGATCGCACGTTGGCAAGGTGAGTATGAGCAGGCCTTGCTCTACGGGCAGCGTTCGTTGGAGGCCGCGCTGCCGCTGGAACCGTTCATGCCGTTCATGACCGTCCAACCGTTAGGCTCGCTCGGCTCAACGTACCTTGAGATCAGCCCGCATTTCAGCGACCAGATTTCGCAGTTTCATCTGCACGCGCTGCGGCTGTTGGAAAATCCGGTCGCCATGGGCGGCGGCGGCACGGCCTGGGCCGACGTGGGTTTTTGCGCGATGACCCTGGGCGACCTGGACATTGCCGAGACGTCGTTCCAAAAAGGCTTGAACGTCCCCACGATGTTCATGCGCCTGGAGCGTGCGCGTCACCTGGCCGGCCTGGCTCTGGTGACTCTCCGTCGCGGCCGCGCGGATGAGGCGCTCAAGTTGGCGCAGGAAGCGCGAGCCTATGCGGAGGAGCGCCGGATGCTTCACCTCTACCCGCTGATTGCCCTGTGCACCGCGCGCATCCATGCCGGCCGCGGCGAACGCCAGCCAGCGCTGCTTGAGTACCAGCGCGCCGAGACCGAAGCGCTGAAGCTGGAGATGCTGCCCTTTGCCTGGCAGGCGCAGGCCGGGGCCGCCCAGGTTTTGAGCGAGATGGGCTGCCACGCAGAGGCACACCAGAAACGAGAGGCCGGCCGCGCGCTCGTGGATCAAATTGCCGGCCGTTTTCAGGATGCCACGCTGCGCGCTGGTTTCTTGACCAGCGCCCGCGCCCGCCTGGCGGCAAGTGAATTTCAAACTGGGGCAGGTCGGGCGATTGCAATTGCTGCAACCTCTGCCAAGCCGTCGTGAGCTACGCCCCGAAACTGCAATGCATCCGGCTACGAGGTGCAAGCCCCTCTGGGGCTATCAGGCCCAATAGGGCCTTCCACCTCGTAGCCCGATCCGTTCACGGTCGGGCGGCGTTGGTTGCGCGCACGCCATGCGGCCACCAACCCCGCCGGAGGCCAAAGGCCATCCGGCTACGAGGTGCAAGCCCCTCTGGGGCTACGCCCTGAAATTGAAACGCGTCCGCCTGGCGGCCCCGTGATGAAAGAGCGACCTTGACCATGATTTGTTCGATTTGCCAGACTCCTAACCGCGACGGCGCGCATTTCTGCCGGCAGTGCGGCGCGCTGTTGAGCGGTCAATGCCCGCGCTGTGGCGCCGCCGCGCCACCCAACGCGAACTACTGCGATCACTGCGGGCTGCCGCTCTCGCCGCGCAGCCAGGCCACCTGGTGGCTAGAGCGGCCGTCCGCCTCGGCCCAGCCGTGGGAACGCTCGACCGATAGCCCCGCGTCGCCCAGGGCTGTCGAGGCGGCGCCCACTCCTACGGCCGCGCAGCCAGCCTTGCAGCAGTACATTCCCAAAGAGCTGTTAGCCAAGCTGGAAGCGGCGCAGGCGCGTGGGGCCATGTTGGGCGAGCGCCGCATCGTCACCATGCTCTTCTGCGATGTCAAAGGTTCGACCCGCGCCGCCGCCGAGCTTGACCCGGAGGAATGGAGCGAGGTCATCAACGGCGCGTTCGAGCTCATGATCCGTCCCGTGTATCAATACGAAGGCATGGTCGCCCGGCTGATGGGCGACGGCATCCTGGCTTTTTTCGGCGCGCCGATTGCGCATGAGGACGATCCGCAGCGCGCGGTGCTGGCCGGCCTGGAGATTCTGCGCGGCCTGGCTGGCGTGCGTGACAAGGTTCAGCGCCAGTGGGGCATTGACTTGGATGCGCGTGTGGGCATCAACACTGGCCTCGTGGTGGTGGGCGCGGTCGGCTCGGACCTGCGCGTGGAGTACACCGCCCTGGGGGACGCCATCAACCTGGCGGCGCGTATGGAGCAGACCGCCGCGCCAGGCACGGTGCAGGTGGCGGAGGCGACTTATCGGCTGGTTGCCGCGCACTTCGAGTTCAAGGACCTGGGCGAGGTGCAGGTCAAAGGCAAGGATCAACCGGTGCGCGCCTATCAAGTGCTCAGCCGGCGCACGGTTGCCGGCGCCGACCGTAACGCACCGGAGGTGCTGTCTCCCCTGGTCGGGCGCGGCCAGGAGTTGGCGACTCTGATTGATCGGGTGGAAACCGTGCAGGCCGGCCGCGGCGCGATCGTTGCGTTGATCGGCGAGGCCGGCCTGGGCAAGAGCCGCCTGCTGCATGAGACCATTGCGGCCTGGCAGGCGCGGCAGGAGGCGCCATCCAACTGCTACGAAATTGCGGCCTTATCTTACGAATCCATGCAGGCCTACGGCCTGGTGCGGCGGTTGATGCGCCGCGCCCTTGACATCACAGCCGAGACCGAGCCGGCCGAAGCGCGCGCCCGCATCGCGGACACAGTGTCCCAACTCGCCGCAGATAGCCCAGCGCTGCTGCAGCAGGCCATCGAGACGCTCTTTGGCGTTTCCGCGACTGATGGGCAGCCGCCGCTGGAAGGCGAGGGCTTGAAGCGCCAGCTCTTTGCCGCGGTCGAACTGATCTGGCGGCAGCAGATGCGTCAGCGTCCGCTGCTCCTGGTCTTGGATGACCTGCATTGGGCCGACAGCGCCTCGTTGGAACTGCTGGGCCATCTGTTTAGTCTGGCTGAGCGCGAGGCTGTACTGTTCATGGTCGCGCTGCGCCCTGATCGCGCGAGCCCAGCCTGGCGCACTGTGCAGGCAACCGAGGCCGACCATCCGCATCTCACCACCGAAATTGCCCTGCGTCCGCTGCCCGCGCACGAGAGCCTGGCGCTGGTCGAGGAGCTCCTGGGCGCAGCCAGGCTGCCGGCGCGTTTCAGCGCGGCGATTCTCGCGCGCGCCGAGGGCAACCCTCTGTTTGTGGAAGAAATTGTGCGCGCCTTGCACGAACGGGGCGATCACGCGTCGGCCGCCGGGGCCAGCCTTGACCTGCCTGCCACACTGCAGGCGCTGCTCACCGCGCGCCTGGATCGCTTGGACGAGCCGTTACGTCATGTCCTGCAGTTGGCCTCCGTGTTGGGGCGCACGTTCAGCTACCGGGTGCTGCGCCGGCTGGTCAACGGCGGCGACACTCTCGATGAACAGCTCATTAGCTTGCAGCGTATGGGGTTGATTCTGGAATCAGCGCGGCGGCCAGAGCGTGAATACAGCTTCCAGCAGACATTGATCCAGGAAGCGGTCTACAGCACGATCTTGCTGCGCCAGCGCCGCAAATATCACGAGCTGGCCGCCCGCGCCATCGAAGAGATTTTCGGCGAGCGCCTGGCCGAGCTGGCGCCCGTGCTGGCGCGTCACTTCGACGAGGCGCACGTGGCCGATCGCGCCGTCGAATACTACTGGCGGGCCGGCGCAGCCGCGATGCGGTTGTACGCGACGGCCGAAGCGCTTGTTCATTTCGACCGCGGCGTGGCCTTGATTGGCGCAAATCCTGACCTTCCCACCGAACTGGCCGTGCGCGTCTACGACGAGCGCGGGCGCGCGTTGGAGCTTTGCTCCCGCTTCGAGGAGGCGCGGCAAAATTTCCTGGATTTGGAGCAGCTTGCCCTGGTGCGACGCGATGCCAGGGCCGAACTCGCGGCGCTGACCGCGCAGGGCCGCCTCCATTCGGGCATCAATCCCCTCTACGACCCGACGGCTGCGCATGCGCTGGCCGAACGCGCACGCGCCCTGGCGCATGACATGGGCGATCGCACGGCCGAGGTTGAGATCCTGTGGAATCTGATGAACCAGGAGCGGTTCGCTGAGGGCCGCCTGCAGCAGGCGGTTGTCTATGGCGAGCAGGCCCTGGCCCTGGCGCGCACGCTCGGATCGCTCAACCTGCTGCCCTACATCGTCAATGACCTGGGCGATGTCTATGGCTCGATTGGCGAATTCAGGCGCTCGCTGGAGCTGCTGGCGGAAGCGCGCAGCCTGTGGCGCAGCCTGGGCAACGAACCGATGCTGGCCGACAGCCTGACCGGCAGCGGCGTGTGGACTGGCGTGGTGGGCGACCATGAGGCGGCGTTGACATACCTGGACGAAGCGATGGCAATCAGCGAGCGCATCAAGAACATTTGGGGCAAAGCCTACAGCCGGGGCATCCGCGGCTGGATCCTGTTCGACCTGGGTCAACTGGGCCGCGCCGTTGACGAGCTGAGCCTGGCCGCGCAAGAAGCACAGGAAGCTGGCTTTCTGTTCGGTCGGGTCTATACGCGCTTGATGTTGGCCCTCACTTACAGCGAGTTGGGGATGATCGAAGCCGCGCTCGGGGCCGCGACCGAGGCCGTGTCCCTGGCGACGGAGCAGATGGCGCAGCTCGCTGTGCCCAGCCAGGCCCTGCTGCTCTTTTTGGGCGTGCGGGCGGGCCGGCCAGACGCCCCGTTGGCGTCCCGGCTGGGCCAACACCAGGATGACGACGGCATGTCCAACGCCCTGCAATTCTACTTCTTGGGCCTGGCGATGGCGACCTGGGCGCTGCACCAGGGCAACGCGCAGGAAGCGTTGACCCTGTCTGAAGCGATGCTGGCGCGCACCACGGCGGCCGGTGCGGCCACGTGGGCGGTTGATGCGGCGCTGCTGCGCGCGGAGGCGCTGCTTGCCCTGGATCGCCGCGAGGAGGCCTTTGCCCAGTTGCAGCAGGCCGAGGCCGCCGTGGAGGCGATGCAGTTGCACCGCGCGCAATGGCACGTGCTGCTGGCCCTGGCCGATTTAGAGGAATCGCGTGGAGAACACCCGCAGGCCCAGCAGCATCGCGGCCGCGCCCGCGCGGAGATTGAAGTCATTCTTGCCAACACCTCACGCCCCGACCAGCAAGCTGCTTTCCTGGCCCAGCCGAAGGTGCGCCGCCTGCTGGAGACTGCAGCCTCTGCCGGTCCGCCCGCCAACGGATGAGCGCGTGGGGAGCGTGGGAGGTCAGAGCGCGGCCAATTCGACACGGCAATCTTCATTTCGTGCATATTTGCATTCCAACTGCAAATATGCACGAAAGACAAGCCGGCTACGGTACTCCGGAGTGGGAAGATCAGCTGGTTCACTCGGGTGCATTTCAATTTCCGGGCATAGTCCACCATGCAATCGTTGCCGCGACTCCAGGGCTTGCTTGCAAGCGCCAGGTCGCCGGTTCGGCTTCGACGTGAGCTCGGCGGAACGGCCCCCCATTTGAGATGCATCCGAGTGAACGTCCCGTAGGGGCGCCTTGACTTGAGACCGACGACGTTCCCCGCGCCCGTCGTCCCGTTAGGGACGATTGAATGAGGGTATCCCCCGCGTATCCTGGGCGATACCGCGACCACGGGGGAGGAGGTCAACCGTCCCTACGGGACGGACGCGGATGGCGCGATTATGGCTAAGGTCAGCTGTCCCTACGGGACAGATTTCCCCTCCCATGAGAATAGACGCATCACTCACGAGCAGCGTTTACGGCTGAGAGTCGAGCGCAGAATTACCCATCACCTTCGAACCAAGATCAATCCATCACGGCGCACGGGGCTGGCGTCTATGCGACGCCAGCCCCGTATAGGTCAAGCGGTGGGTGCGGTCAACTGATCCCCATTTGGCGAGTCGCGCCAAGATCGCACTGATACGCCAAACCCGCTCAAGCGGGTTGCGTTGGCGGCAACCTGCCTCGGCAGGTTTGTGGCATCAGCCCGTGAATTCATTCATGGGCTGGACGCGGGCGCACGCTGTTGCCACAACCAGGCCCACATGGTAAAATCGAGCCATATCCGATTTCGATATCGCGTTTGAAAGGTGCACTTGATGAGCGAGTTGATCTTGTCCATTAGCATCGAGCCGTTAGAAGAAGGCGGTTATCTCGCAACCAGCGATGATCTACAGGGACTGATTGCCCAGGGCCGCACGATGGCGGAAACCCTGGAAATCGCACAGGATGTGGCGCGCAAGTTGATCGAGTCTTATCTGGAGCACGGGGATCCATTGCCTCCGAAGGTCGCCGCCGCACTTAACCAAACGCAGCGACGAACCAGGATCAGAATTCCTGTAGGCTTTGCTCCTGAGGCAGTCGGGGCATGAGCCGGCTGCCTTCACTCACCTATCGCGAGGTAATCGCTGGACTGCGCCGGGCTGGGTTTGTGTTTGATCGCCAGGCCAAAGGGAGTCACGAAATCTGGTACAACCCAGAGACTCATAGGCGCACCACGGTACCGAACCATCCCGGGGAGATCGCGAAAGGCACACTGCGCGCCATCATTCGAGAAGCCGGCCTGTCGGTGGACGATTTCCTGGCATAGTCCACCATGCAATCGTTGCAGCGATTCCAGTGCTTGCTTGCAAGCGTCAGGTCGCCGGTTCGGCCCCCAGGTTAAAATGCACCCGGTTCACTCAGGATGCTTGGCAGGAACTGCGCCGTATGTTACAATCAACCTGTGACAGCGGAGGTAGTTAGGTGAATGAAAATGAGGTGAGGTGAATGGAAGCGGGAAATATCGTGCATGAAATGGCATCGTTACCACCACAGGCTCAACAGGAAGTTCTGGATTTTGTGGCCTTTTTGAAGACCCGTTATGCAACTAAACCTCTGGCCTGGAAAGCGAAACGAACTAAGCTGGCAGATGAGCCTTTCATTGGAATGTGGCAAGGGCGTGAGGACATGCGTGATAGCACAGCCTGGGTTCGGGATCACCGGCAACGTGAATGGGGGAACAACGCATGAATGCGTTGACCATCGTTGATAGTGATGTTTTGATTGATGCAGCACAAAAAATCGAAGCGGCAATTGACTGCCTGGCACGAATCGAGAATCAATCTGTCCTGGCCGTAAGCGTGATAACTCAGATGGAATTGATCGTGGGTTGTCGGAATAAGGCCGAGCTGCGCCACACTGAGCGCTTCTTGCAACGGTTTCGGGTTATCAAACTGAGTGAAACGATGTGCGACACGGCACTTGACCTTGTTCGTGAGTATCGGCTGAGCGATGGGCTGCTGATTCCTGATTCTCTGATTGCAGCCACTGCCATCGTCTTGAACCAACCATTCGTTACCAAGAATCAACGCGATTATCGTTTCATCCACGGACTGCATTTGTTGTCTTATCCCGGACTCAACGATCAATGACCTCGACGTTGGTCTGTTGGTGTGGGCGTGAAGTTCATTGGACGATAGGGCAAACCACACGGGGCTGGAGTCTATGAGACTCCAGCCCCGCCCGCGTCAAGCGGTGGTTGCGGTCAGTCACCCGCCTGCTAGCGCCCCATGCCGCCGGAACTTCATCCTCGCTGTAGAATGTAATATCGCTCTCTTGGCCGTCACGCAGACCTGCATCAAATGGTAGACTTGAAGGGCTGGCGGCAGTGTTTGCACATCTTGGCGTCGCTGCGCACGTATCCACCGCAGTTCGAGCACTGCCAGGTATTCGGTTGCGCGCCTGGCACAAGATGGGCGTCCGGAGGGGGAGCCGCGGACACGGCCGCCTTGGCTTGCTGCCAGGTCTCAGCGCTGTTTGGATTCTCCTGTGCAATCTTTTCGAAAATGGCGTGCGTGCTTTGCGCGAGCGTTGGCAATTCCCCCTTGTCACGCGCACTGAGATAAGCCCGATAGAATTCCGTGAAACCGGGCATCTGCGGCTCAGCCGCGGCCATTTCGTCGAAGTATTGTTTTGCGCTCTTGGCTCGCTGCTTCGGGTTCTTAATTCGATTTACCGCTACGATCACGCCACCTACAGGTGCCAATACTAAGCCGACAAGCAAGGGCAAGGCAATTGCCTCGTCGCCGCCGCCAATGGCAGCAGCAAGTATGAGTGCAATGGATATTCCAATCCATGTCAATATCCCCAACAATATGGCTACCAGATAGTTCGGTTTCGATCGTGTGTCGGCTTCAGTCCACGCTTTCGTAACCCCCTTGCCGTAAACGGCTTTAGCTGTGTCGAGATAGCTCTGGTAGGCAGATTGACGTTTCTCTGACTGAGCGATGTGCGCTAGATCAGCTTCAGCTTCGGCATGGGCGCCAAGTGCCTTGAACAACCCTGCGCGCAACTTCAGGGTTTCTATGTCGTTCGGATTGAGTTCCAGGGCGGCGGAATAGTCGGTGAGAGCCTTGGTTTGTTCATTCTGATCGGTGTAGAACTGACCCCTGGCGCGCAAGTTGGCGACGCTCCGCCGAAGCGTGATTGCCCTGGTGAAGTCATCCAACGCTTTGTTGGGAGCGCCTGTGAGGGCATACAATCGCCCACGCTCCCGGTAGTTATCCGCGTCGCCCGGCTGGATCGAGATGGCTTGATTGATGTCGGACAGCGCGCGATCGTATTCACCAATCGAACGGAGTACCAAACAACGCGAGTAATAGAGAACCTCCCAGCCTGGTTCAAGCTGGATTGCCTTTGTGAAATCGCGTAACGCGTCGCTCGGCTGGTTTTGTTTATTGAAGGCTCGCCCCCTTAGATAGTACGAACTGGCAAAGGCATCGCCCAAAGCATCCCGATCCAGTTGAACGCGAGAGGTTTCTACTATTCGGATTGCCTCTGTTAGATCTTCGATGGCCTTGGCATACTGTTCACTAAGGTAGTAAGCCGTACCTCTGATCGAGTAGCCGTTAACCTTGGCTTCGGCAATCTCATTGGATATGAGGTGCTTAGTCGCGGTAGCGATCGCTTCTTCATAGAGGCCTTGATCCATTTGAGCGCTGGTGGTCTTGATCGCTTGATTGAATGCTTCGATCTTAGCATTCTGCTGGGACATCCGTGAGGACCGGATCCCCAAACCGATGAGGGTACCGACGCCTCCGGATATACTATCTGAGGAGGACACCTGCTGCAATCCCTGTTGCATACCACCCTGATCTTCTTCGTATTTGTTCTTGATTTCGCTGTACGTTGACATGTTCCACCTTTATGTTTGCTACTTGGCGTAGCGCTTCCCAACCGTTCTTCACCTCGGTTGAAGTGTCATAATGATTTCCTGGCACAGTGGGCGATTCGATAGTCAACCAACTGACCTCTCCGGCAATTGGATGGCGCCTGATGATGAAAACCAGACCGCACCCAGACCCAAAAGCCCCACGGCGCGCAACTTACTTGTATACCCTCCCCACCACCCCATACCGCGTCGAGTGACATCTGGGGCACTCGCGCCCGCCATTGCTGCCTGGGCAGCGGTGACAAAATTCAGTGCGACAGCTATCGCACTGGTAGATCTCCATGTGCGAAGCAAGCCAACTGTCGGGCTTACTGCCACAACGTGGACACTGATAGTAGTTTGCCATAGGATCTCCTCAAATCAATTGCACGAACCACCGCGGGTTCTCCAGATTCATATGTTTGAGCCAAACTGCGCCAGCACGCGCATTGTCTGTTCGAACTCCTGGCCGTACTTTTGATGCTCCTGGTCGCGCCAGGTGTCGCCCAGTAGGCGAAATTGGGCGTTCAAGCAATACACAAGGAACGGCTGACGTCTATGAGACGCCAGCCTTGCGTGCGTCAGGTGTTTGACCAGGCGTCCGCCGGCGCGCCGTAGGGTCGGAACTTCTCCAGGCGTCCTTCATCCTCGCTGTAGAACAAGGCGCGATAGGGACCGAGCTTGCCGGCGGCCGGCGTGTCGAGCAGGGCAGACGAGTCTTCGGCGCTCATTTGGAAGGCCACGCGCAGGCCGAACTCGCGCAGGGCGCGGCGGTCGAGCGTGCGGTTGAGGTTCGTCATCGTGTCGCACCAGACCAGCGTGTGGATGCCCACGTCTGGGCCTTCGCGCAGGATCGTGGCGAACTGCTGCGCGGGGCTGACCGCGGCCGGCGGCGCGTCGAACGCGGCGAAGCTGCCGAGACCCTCTTCCTGGCGCAGATCACGCGCACGTTGCAGGCCGTGGACAAACAGGAAGCGCGGCCGGCCGGGCGCGGCCTCATCCTCCATGCGCCGCGTTACCTCCGCGGCCAGCTCATCCAGCAGCGCAGGCAGTTGACGGCGCTTGCCCAGCGTGATCGGCCGCGGCAGCCTGGTCGCCAGCCGCGTGTAGAAATCAGCGTTGGCCTCGTCGGCCTGGCTGAAGTCCAGCAGGGTGATGGCCGCGGCATCGCCGGTCGGCGCCTGGGCCGCCAACGCCAGCAGAGCCGCGCTGAACAGGCCGAACGCGGCTTCTTCGTTTTGACCGACGATCAACAGGTTGGCGCCGGCCTGCTTGCGGAAGGCCGCGGCCAGCGGGTCGCGGATGGCGATCGGGTCGCCCAGCCAGGCCAGGGGCGCTTTGGCGTCCAGCGGCCGGCCCGCCAGCAGGGCGTTCAGCGCGGCGTTCTTTTCGATCTGCGCCGGCGCGTTGCCTTCGAAGATGATGGGCGGGGTGTAGCGGCCGAGTTTTTGCGCGGCGAAAGCCTGCAGCTCAGCCAGCAACGCCGCCCGGCGTTCGTCTTCCAGGTAGGCCACCTGGAAGGGATTGTTGCCTTCGGGTCGGCCGTTGGCGTTATTGTAAATCGCCTGCCCAGGTCGTTCCAGCAGGCGCGCGGCTGGATTGTCATCGGAGAGGATCAGCCGCGAGTCAGCATCGGAACACTGCAGCGCGATGCGCACGCCCATTTGATCCACCGTGGTGCGCGGCAGCGAGTAGGAGCCGGCCAGGGTTTGCGAGGCCAGCAGGACGTGGATGCCGAAGCTGCGACCCTGGCGCACCAGCTCGTCCAGCAGCTGCGTGGCCTGGCTGGCGATGGCGTCGTCGTCGCTGAAGAAGACCTGGAATTCATCCACCAGCAGGAGAACGCGGGGGAGCTTTTCGCGTGTCCGCGCCCGGTAGTCGGCCAGGGTGTTGACGCCCGCGGCGGTGAAGAGTTTGCCGCGGCGATCGCCCTCGGCTTTCAGGCCTTGCAGCACGCTGAGGCCAAACTCGCGCTCGCTTTCGATGGCGACGACGCGCGCGTGCGGCAGCAGGCAGCGGGCGTAATCCTGGAACTCCACCCCCTTCTTGAAATCCACCAGGTAGAGCTGCACCTCATCCGGGCTGTAGGTCAGCGCCAGGTTGGTGATGATCGTGTGCATCAGGGTTGATTTGCCGGAGCCGGTCTTGCCGACGAGCAGCGCGTGATGCGCGGTGCCCCTGCCGCCCAATTCCAACTCCTGCACCTTGGTCGCGCCCGACGGCCCCAGCTTGACGCGCAGGCTGTCGGCCGTCGTGGCATTGGCGTCCCACCAGCGTTCGCGCGGGGGCGCGATGCGCTCGAACGGCACCTGCACGATGCTGGCCTGCTTGGCGCCTTCGCCCGCGGCCTTGATGATGCGGTCGAGCAGCGCGGCCGGCGGCGGCTCGTCCAATGTCAGCGTGAAGTCCTGGAAATCCGGATCGCGCCAGCGCCAGGCCGCGCCGTCCCAGGCGATGACCGTGGCGGCGCTCTCCAGGTCGGCCAGGTTGAAGCCGTAGGGCAGCGGCTTGCTCGTGTCTACGAGGACGATGGCGTAGACGCCGCAGCGCGGGCCGTTCTGCGCGATGCTCACCAGTCGCCGCGCCGATGCCTCGGTGAAATTGGCCGGGAAGTCGAAGACCAGCAGCACGCGGTACGCTTCGGCCACCTCGCCGGCCTGCGCGTTGTACTCCTCGATGGTCGCGAACTGGTTGCGCAGGTACTTCTGGATGACGTTCTCCATGTGCTCGGCCAGCGCGGCCAACTGCGCCTCGATCTGCATCGGCTCGCTCCACGCCTTGCCCGTCACCAGCGCTTCGTCGTAATCGGCCAGATGCATGAACGGCGCCACATTCTGGCCCAGGCCGACCGGGTCCACGAAGGTGAAGCGCAGCTTGCCCGGCGGGATGGTCGCCAGCAGCCGCGCGGCGAGCGATTGCACGGCGCGGGCCGCAGCCGCTTTGGATGCGGGGTCGGCCTTGAGAAGAACGGAGGTCGCGCCGGGAAGGTGGAGGAGCGCAGGGAGGCGAAAATCCTGCACCGGTTTTGGCGCCGCCAGCTCGCCCAGGCGCGTGATGCCGACCGCGTGGGGCTGGTGCAAACCGCCACCGCCAAATTGCGCCCACGGCAGGCTGGTCATCGGCAGGCGCAGCGCCTTTATTGAAGCCGTCAGCCCTGCTGCTCGCTGAGACATGGATGCATTGGCAGCCTTCTTTTTTGTTTCGTACTCTACGTCAATTGCTTGAATTCTGCGGGTGTGGTCTGCTTGGATGCTTTGCAGCGCTTGGGCATGCGCCGCCCTGGCGCGTGGACCCAGAGTGGTTACTGCGGAAGCCAGGGCGTTGTTTTTCTTCGCGCGGAGATAGAAAAACAGAAGAACAAGGCCAATGAGAATAACCCCGCAGATGAGGATGGTTGTCATGTCGCTCATGTTGATGTAGTCTCCTCGGTCATGATTCAAGCTGCTATTATGTAAGCACCGCTCTCATATCTCGAATTCTGCCTTAACACCAAGAGCTTTCAGCACAGGGATATAGTTGCGGGCCCACCGCACACTGCAGTCAAACTTGAATCCGGATTTTACTGGAGCTTCGACGCTGATTCGTAAGATATCTTTCACTTTAGCCTGATCAACATCGGATGGAACATCCACTAGTCTCAAGATAACTACTCTTGTCTCTAAGCTAGTAAGAATGCCTTCCATCTCTGATACGCACTCTGTTAGTGTCCGTACTGGATCCGAAATCGGCATCAATGGAGGGGTTTCAACGGCTGCGCTGGATGCCTTGGCGCTCGTAGATTTGACTACGGCTCGAGCGCCTTGCTCAAGATCGAGAAATTCTGCGAGTTGGGCATCATATGGCCTGTTCGCATCGAGACGCGCTTGTTCTGCGGCGGCTATCTCGCGATCCCGCGCAGCCGTTATGACATCCATCTGCTCCTTCTGACGGCGTAGTTCGCGTATCGAGCGCGCAAGTTCACGAGGTTGAACAATCAGATTGGGTGTGGTCATCAGTTTCCTCCGAGTGATTGTGGGGTGCGGGCGTTTGGATCACGAATGCACGAAGAATTGCGAAGACGCGAAGCACGAAGGGCGCGAAGGCGTTTGCCACGGGGATGCACTGCGCGTTCTTCGCGCTTCGTGAGCTTCGTGCCGCTTCGCGTCTCCGTGATCCAAACGCCCCCGTGCTCCAACATCTTACTTCACCGCGCGCTGCGCCTTGGCAATCACCTGCGCCAGGCGCTCCAGACTGCGCTGCGCGGCCTGCGTCTGCTGCTCCAGCGGCTGCCAGAAATGCGCCGCAAAGTCGTCGTGCACCTGGTCGCTCCAGGTTTCGCCGGTCGCGTCCCAACGGGCCTGCAGCAGCTTCCAGGCGGCGTCGAGATCGGCGGCGTGGGTGGAAAGGGTGGTCATGAGTTTATTACCTTTGCCGGGATTGTCGTCCAGCCCAACTCCTGTGCGACCGCCAGCCGGTGGTAGCCGTTGAGCACGCGGTAGCGGTCGCCAACCTTCTCCAGCGCGATGGCGCTCTCGCCGTAGAAAACCCGGTAGATGTTGTGGTAGCTTTGCACCTCCGACAGCCCCTTCGCCCGACTCTCATCGTAAAGCTGCTGTTCAGTCGCGCCCTCGCCAATCCAGCGGCGCACCTGCGTCAGCTTCTCGAAGCCCGCGACCATCTCCGCCTTGGACACTTTGTGGTAGTCGGCTGCGTCGTGCACCGGTGAATCGCTAAAGTCAATCATGTTCAAGAGAATATCGTGGATGTCGGGATGGCGTTCTTGCAGGGTGAGTTCCCGGCCAGACGAGTCTGGTACTCCAGAGGCGCTGGAAGGACCGTCCTCGCCTGCCCGTCCCATGGCCGCGCCGATAACTACCCCGGCGCCGAACGCGAGCGCCCCGGCGAGTACGCCGCCAGCGGACATGCCGCCTGACGCATACGACCGCAGTACGGTGACCTTGCTGCGCAGGACTTCGATGGATTTTACCGTCTCAGTCTGTAGGGTGACGTGCAGGCGGTTGGCGTCGCGGGCGTAAATTTCCGCTTCGGCCTGGACCGCCTGCCGCGCCTGGGTCGCCATGCGCTCCTCGGCCTCGGCCTGCGCCAGGCGGCGCCGCGCGTCGAGAAACGCTTGTTCTTCACGGCCGCACGATGGCGGATGATCGCGATCGCCGGAACTGAGGCAGCGTTCGTACGCCGCGCGTGCGCGACGTTCTTCCTCACGCCCGCGCTGCACCTCGGCGCGCCAATGACGCTGGCGCTCCTCCAGCCAGTCGAGCGTGCGCTGCACTTCGCGGGCGATTGCAGCCAGCGTCGCCTGCGCCTGGTCGGCGTAGCGAACCAGGCTGGTCTGCAGCTCTTCCAGGGCGTCAATCGCGCGAACTTCGACGGTTGGGGACATGGTGTGTGTTAGCGCTGCGACAGGTATTCGCGCAGGCGGCTGGCCTTGCGCAGGAGGAATGGAATATGCTCATCCGAGGCGCGCATGAACTGCGCCAGCACGCGCATCGTCTGTTCGAACTCCTGGCCGTACTTCTGATGCTCCTGGTCGCGCCAGGTATCGCCCAGTAGGCGGAATTGGGCGTTCAGGCGTGTCATGCTTTCTTTGAGTTGGCCGTTGAACTGCTTGAGGTCGCGGGCAAAGCGCTCTAGCTCTTCAGGGTTAGCAATGGCTTGCGACATAGCGGGTTGCTCCTTGTCCAGGCGATACAAAGGAACGATTGGAAGTGGCGCCATTGTAGCCGTTTTTTTTTTTTTTCGCAAATCGGGCCTAGTTTGGAAGGCAGCGGGCGCGCGCTGTTGCCACAACCAGGTCAACATGGTAAAATAGGGACATCGAATAGCGGCCGCCTTCATTTGGCGCCCTGGGTGAGGTCAAGAATAGAAGGAATGACACACAAGCCTGGCAACCAATCTGATCTGCCTGTGTCTACAGCCTGGTTGTTCCCAGAGTACAATTTCGCCGACATGGATGTACGCAAGCATCGCTATGTGATCATGGAGCGTATCCTCGAACGCGGCGACTGGAACGAGATCAATTGGCTCTTTGACCGTTATCACACGCGCGGCGTGCGCGCCTGGATACGCCGTTGGGGATTTCGTGCACTCTCGCGGCATTCCTTTGCCCTTTGGAAGCTCGTGCTCAACATCCGACGCTTCGACACCCCTACGTGGGCGCTCGATATGCAAGCGGATAAGTGGTGATCTCATGCCCATCCTCGTAGATCCACACTGGGAGATGATCACGCCAGGCTGCCGTCAGGCGCTTGACGTTCTGCGCGACCAACCCTTTATCCGCTCTTTCTATCTGGCTGGAGGAACTGCATTGGCCTTGCAGATCGGCCATCGAGTTTCCAATTTGCAGCCATTCTGGCGCGTGCGCTGGCCTACTTCGATGACGCCGAGCAGCAGCCAATGCCAGAGATGACGAAGCGAGTCAAATGGGCAGAGGTCAAACGCTACGCAGAGGCTGGAGCGCGCTACATCGTGGAGCAGCAGCGCGCCCAGGCTCGACGTCCAGAGATGTGACAGGCCATCCGGTTGAGCGGCCGCGCTCCCTTTTGACACTTTCCCCTTCCTGGCGCATACTGCGGCCATGAAACCATCACCGCTGGAAAATCGCGCGACGCGGCCGCTGCGCTTGCCCTTCCTGCTTTTGGGCGGACTTGGCCTGCTGGCCGGCCTGTGGGCCGGGCTGCTGCGCATCGGTTGGCGCCTGCCGCCGCTGAGCGCCACCCTGGCGGCCTATCATGGCCCGCTGATGATCGGCGGCTTCCTCGGCACGCTCATCTGCCTGGAACGTGCGGTCGGGCTGAATCGCGCCTGGACCTATGCGGCGCCCCTGGCGGCCGGGTTGGGCGCGCTGGCCCTGGTGCTGGGGCTGCCCATGCCGGTCGCGCCCCTACTGTTACTCGTCGCTAGCGTACTTCTGGTCGCCATGTTCGTGGTCATCTACCGCCTGCACCCCGACGGCGCGAGCGCGGTGATGAGTGTGGGTGCTCTATTGTGGGTGGTGGGCAATCTGCTCTGGCTGCTAGGACGCCCGCTGGCCGCGGTCGTGCCCTGGTGGGTCGGCTTCCTGGTCGTCACCGTGGCCGGCGAACGCCTGGAACTCTCGCGCGTGCTCATGCTGCGGCCCGGCATCCTGCGCTCGTTCTTTGCAGCCGTGGCGCTGTTCGTGGCCGGCCTGGCGCTTTCGCTGTTCAACCTGGCCTGGGGCGTGCGCGTGGCGGGGGTGGGGCTGTTGGCGCTGGGCGCCTGGCTGTTACGCTATGACATCGCCCGGCGCACGATTCGCAAGCAGGGATTGGCGCAGTTCATCGCCGCCTGCCTGCTCCCCGGCTATGCCTGGCTGATGCTGGCCGGCGGCGCGTGGGCCTGGTGGGGTGAGCGCTTCCTGGCCGGGCCGCCCTACGACGCCATGCTGCACATGATCCTGCTCGGCTTCGTCTTCTCCATGATCTTCGGCCATGGCCCGATCATTCTGCCGGCCGTGCTGCGCCGGCACATGCCGTTTCTGCGCGTCTTCTATGCGCACCTGCTCCTGCTGCACCTCTCGCTGGTCCTGCGCGTGGTGGGCGATCTGGCGCCCAACCAGACGCTGCGCGCTTGGGGCGGACTGCTCAATGTGCTGGCGGTGCTCCTCTTCCTCGCCAACACGGTGAACGCGGCGCGCCAGGGTCAGGCCAGCGTCGGCGCGTCTATCTCGGCTCCATGAAACAAATCGGTGTGCATATATAGATCCCCCAGCTCGAAGCCCAGGCGGCGGTAGTAGTCACGCGTGCCGGTTGCGGCGATGACGGCCAGGCGATCAAAGCCGTGGTCGCGCGCCAGTGTACGCGCGGCGTGAATGAGCCGGCTGCCCACGCCCACGTGCTGCGCCTCGCCGCGGCTGTCCGAGCCCACCACGAGGGCTGGGCCATAGACGTGAACCTCACGAATCATCGCTGCGCCGTGAATCTCCGCGCTCACGTCGGCCGGCGTCAGCGGATGGCCTGCGCCGAACGGCCGCGGCAGGGAAAGACGCAGAAAGCCGGCCAGCCGACCCGCGGACGTGCGCATGCGCAGGAACCATTCCTGGCTGATGTCGGTGGGATGGCAGAGCATGTCCAGCGCCAGGTCCTGCGGCTCGATGACATGCCCCCGCACCTCCTGGCAGCGGATGCACTGGCAGACCAGCCCGCGGCGGGCCATTTCCTGCTGCACCACCTGGCGCAAGTTCACGGCGCGGTTGCCCGCAACGATGTTGTTGGACGGAATGTCGCGAATCACGCGGTTAAGGCGGCAATCGGGCGGCACCAGCGTCTTGCAGCGGATCAGGAGTTCCACCAGTTCGTCTTGCGTGTACGGCTGATAAGCGCCTGCCCGCCAGTGCGTCATCAGCTCCGTGCCGTCCAGCAGCGAGCAAGGATAAATTTTCAGCTCGTCCGGTCGCAGCGCCGGATCGCTCCAGAGGCGCTGAAAATCGGCCAGGTCGCTCTCCGGCGTCGCGCCGAGCAAATTGGGCATCCAGTGCAGATGCAGCTTGAATCCAGCGGCGCGCAGCAGGCGCACCGCGCGCCGGCTTTCCTCCACGGTATGCCCGCGTTTGTTGAGCGTGAGAATGGAATCATCCAGGCTTTGGATCCCCAGTTGCACCTTGGTGACGCCCAGGCGCCGCAGCCACAGGACTTCCTCCGGTGTGATCCAATCGGGCCGCGTTTCGATGACCAGCCCCACGTTGCGATGCGGCGCGGACTCGTTCACGCGCTGCGCCTCGGCCAGGCTGGCGGCCGGCTGCTCGTTCATGGCTTCGAGGCAGCGCCGCACGAACATCTCCTGGTAGGCGCGCGGATAGGCGGACCAGGTGCCGCCCAGGATGAGCAGCTCGATCTTGTCCGCGGCGTGGCCGATGCTCTCCAGCGCGGCGATGCGGCCGGCCGTCTGCGCATACGGATCGAACTGCTCCAGGTACGCGCGCTGCGCGCCCGGCTCATCGCGCAGGTAGCTCTTAGGCATCAGTTCATCGGTAGGGCAAAAGATGCAGACGCCGGGGCAGGCGTATGGTTTGGTCAGGACAGCCACCGGGGCTACGCCGGAAATGGTGCGCGTCGGCTTACGCTGCAAGCGCTTGAGCGTCTCCCGGTCAAGATCAAGGCGCCCATCCGCCGCCAGCGCCTGGTAGGCCTGCACGAGGCGATCGCGCGTGAACAGCGCCGCGGCCTCTGGCCCCAGGTGCTGGCGCGCCAGGCGCTCCAGGCTGCGCCGTGACCACGTGGGCAGGCTTTGCACCTCCTGCAGCAGCGCCAGCAGCGCCTCCGCGTACGGCGCGATGTCCAACGGCGCGGCGTGCGCCTGACGCCATTGGGCCAGGCGGTCAGGATCAAATGGGTCGGGTTTTTCGGTGACGAGTTCAAGCATCTCTAAATTTCTCTGCGCCTGCACCATACGCTAAAATCCGATCATGAGTCTGTCACCATGAATCCAGACATCGCCCAGCGATTGCTGACGCTCAACCAACAGTTCTACACCGCCCGTGCGGCTGCGTTTGCCCGTTCACGCGGCGCGGGCCAGGCCGGCCTCTTACGCTCCTTGCCCTATCTGCCGCCGACGCCCACGGTGTTGGACCTCGGCTGCGGCAATGGGCGCCTGGCGCGCTGGCTGGCCGGCCAGCGGCTGGGGGCGACGTACGTGGGGCTGGATGCCAGCGCCGGCCTATTGGCCGCGGCGGGTCAGACCATCCGCGACCTGACCGGCGTGCGTGCGCATCTGGTCATGGCCGATGTGACGCAGCCGGACTGGCCGGCGGCTTTGCGGCCATTGACGCCAGCCGGCGACCGTTTTGACGCCATCTACCTGCTGGCGCTGCTGCACCACCTGCCCGGCTTTGAGCTGCGCGCGGCGGTGCTGCGCCAGGCCCGCCAACTGCTGGCGCCGGGCGGGGTTTTGATTGTTTCCTACTGGCAATTTCTGGATGAGGCGCGCTGGCAGGAACGCGTCCTGTCCTGGGAAACCGTGGGGCTGACGGCCCGGGACGTGGAAGCCGGCGACGCGCTGCTCGATTGGCGCCGCGACGGCCCGGGGCTGCGCTACGTGCACCACGTTACCCCCGCGGAAGCCAGCGACCTGGCACGCGCCGCCGGTTTGCAGGTCAGCGAAAGCTACTACGCTGACGGTCAGAGCAAGCGTCTCAACCTCTTCCAAATCTGCCGTGCGTGACGGCCCTGTGCCGCGCTGGCCCGGTCAGGGCGATGACAGGGCCACCAGCGGCAGCCACAGGCGGCTGCGGCCGCTGAACATCGGATAGTGCGCGCCCAAATCAACCAGGCCGCTGTCGCCAACGCCATCCGTGCGCGTGGTCCAGCGATTGAGACCCAACGATGCCGCCGCCTGCGTCCCCATGTCCACCAACGGACTCGTACGATTCTGTCCGGCCGCCACCTGGCTCAAGTAGAAGTGTCCAAACGGGCCACGGACATAGAGCGGGTCGAGCGAGACATCGCTGCTGCCAGCGGGCAGGCCGCGGTAGTTGGCGTCGAGGTTATTGTACACGTTGTTGCGCACCAGGGTGACCTGGCTGGCCGGGTCCACGCGGATGCCAATCGCATTGTCCGTGATGATATTTTCTGTTAGTCTGACGCCCGTCGCGGTCAACATGTTGATCCCTTCGCCCGCATTGTTGGCGATGGTGCTGTTTTTGATCACCGCCGGCGAGGAAGAGATATGAATGCCGGCGCCCGAATTGGCGGCGGCATTGTAACGAATCACGGTATTCGAGATGATGGGCGCAGCGCCGGCCTGAATCAGGAAACCGCCGCCAAAGGCGCCAGCTCTGTTGTTGAACACATGACCATTGAGAATCTGCGGGTTGCTGGCATTGACAAGAATGCCGCCGCCGCCGCCGCTGGCGACGTTGCCGCCCACCTGGTTGCCGTCCCAGGCGCCGCCGCTGTTGAACAGCGCCATACCGCCGCCGATAGCAGCCCGGTTCCCGTTGATGGTGTTGTCTGCCATGGTCAGCGTGCTGCTATCTTGCACCAGCACGCCGCCGCCAAGTTGCGCGGCCACATTCTGGCTTATGGTATTGCCCTGCGCGGTGAGGGCGCTGGCATTCAGCGCCAAACCGCCGCCATGCGTGCCCGCCTCGTTATAGCTGATGGTGTTGACGCGGAGCAGACCCGTGGCCGAGAACAAAACCACGCCGCCCCCCAAGGCGGTTGCGGTATTATGCGTAATGGTATTACGTTCCAGGGTGATGCTGGCTTGATCGTTGGCGAAAACGCCGCCGCCGTTGCCGACGCTGGTGTTGTCAGCAATGAGGTTGTCACGAATGATCGGCCGCGAGCCAGAGGTGACGCTGATGCCGCCCCCGTACTGGGCGCTGCGATTCGCGCGGATGGAGTTGCCGATGATGAGCGGCGCCGAGAGCAGTTCCACGTAGATGCCGCCGCCATCCTTGGCTTCATTGTTTTCGATCACATTCTGGCTGATGATCGGGTTGGAGAGGTTGTAAACTTTGATGGCGCCGCTGTTGCCGTTCGCCATGCTGGCGCGGTTGTTGGTGAACGTGTTGCGCGCCACTTCGCCGCCGGAACCGTACTGCACGCTCAGCGCCCCTGCATCCACGTTAGCCCGATTCTGGTCGAAGAGGTTCTGGCTAATCGTTATCTGGGCGCCCTGGTTGGCGACCATGCCGCCGCCATAGCGTGTAGCCAGGTTATTGCGGAACGTATTTCCTGTGACTGAGACACTGGCAGCCTGCACCACCAGGCCGCCGCCGTCCACACTCTGATTGCCTTCGAACAAGTTATTCGCAATGGGTGAAGTGGCCCCGGAGAAGATTTTGACCCCGCCAGCAATGGCATTGGATCCCTGCGTACGGTTATTGCGGAACACGTTATTGCGCAGTGCGGTGCTGGCGCCATCCTGCGCCACGATCGCGCCGCCGTGGCCTGCCGCCGCGACATTGCCCTCGAAGGTGCTGAACTGCACCTCGCCGCCGCTGCGTTGGGCAAAGACAGCGCCGCCGCCGTGCTGCGCCGCCTGGTTGGCGCTGAACAGAGTGCCAGTGATTGTCACCGTGGCGTTGGCGCTGTACAGCCCGCCGCCGTTCTGGGCCTGGTTGCTCGTCAGGGTACTGCTGGTGATGATGCCAACGGTTTGCAGATCAAGAAATATGGCGCCCCCGGTCGTACCCGCGGTGTTGTTGCGCAGGGTGCTGCCAGAGATGATGACGCGTCCTCCGTTGAGAACCGCCACGCCGCCGCCGGTGCCGCTGGCCTGGTTGCCCTCGATGATGACATTTTCCAGGGTTGGCGTGGCGTTCTGAATCAACACACCTGCGCCCGCAGGCGCGCGCCCGTTGCGCAGCGTTATGGTGCGCACCACTGTGCTTGTCCCAATGGAGCTTTGCGTGGCGCGCACCACACTGTTACGCTGACCTCCGTCCACAATCGTGGTCGCGGCATTTTCGCCTTGCACAATCACACCGGCGCGTAATTGCAGGTTTTCATTATAGGTGCCAACGCTCACGGCCACAATATCGCCAGCCGCAGCACTATTGATGGCATCTTGAATTCGGGTGAAGTTGCAGCCAGAGGCACACACCGTGATGACAACACCGCGTTCAGCCAGGGGCATGGCCCATAAAGGCGTGGAAGGCGCCGCAAATAGACAGCAGAGCACGATGACAATGACCATCTGCGACAATTTCGTGCAGGAATTAGGCAACATGGACGGTCTCCTCGCGAGCAGTATGCGACAACGCAACAATGATGCAACCTTGTCACACGAGAATAGGAAGTGGACGTATTCTAACACAAGCCGGCGCCTTCGTAAATCCCCCCTGATGCCCCGTGTGTCGTTCAAGCTGACAGTCATCCGGGCCAATAACAGTCACGGCAACCAGGGCTAACTGACGGCGATCGGTCCTCAAGTTAGACGCCGCCCCGCTGACTGAGGCTGGCCAGGCCACTTTGCTAACGTCCGCGCCACACCATGGGAAACCACTGGCGCGGCTGACCGGTGAAGGGAAAATAGTGCACGCCCAAATCTACCAGGCCCCTATCGGGTACGCCATCGGTGCGGGTTGCAACCTCGTCGAGTCCAACCTCCGCCGCGGTTTGTTGACCAGCGTCCACCAGCGGGCTGGTAGATCGCTGACCGGCCGCGCGCTGGCTGAGGTAATAGCGCCCGATGGGCCCGCTGACATGCTGCGGATCTACCGCCAAATCGGTGGCCCCGCGTTGGATGCCGACATAATCTGCGTTGTTCTGCCACAGATCGTTGCGCGCCAGAACGGCTTGGCTGCTGCCGCTGGCGCCGATGCCAACCCGCTGGCCGCTGATTACGTTGCCGGTGATCTCAACCCGACCTACATTGAAAAGCCACACCCCATCCCCTGAGTCGCTGCTGCCATTTTCAGCGATGGTGTTATACGCCAAGCGCGGGTTGGCCGCCGACACCATGACGCCGGCGCCTTGACTGCCTGCGCGATTGCCGTAGATCTCATTGCTGAGGATCGTGGGTGCAGCGCCGTTCTGCACCAACAAGGCGCCGCCCGTGCTGTCTGCGTTGTTCGACAGAAACCGATTCGCAAAAACCATTGGGTTGCTGTGATTGATGGTTATTGCGCCGCCGCCGCTGCGCGCCGTGTTGGAGGCAAATTGATTGCGGCTGACTTGCCCATTGGTGTTGAGCAGCAGCATGGCCCCGCCAGTGCCGTTGGTCGCTTGATTGCGTATCACCTGGTTTCCGGTGAACCGCAGATTCGGACTATCTGAGACAGATACGCCGCCGCCCGCGCCCGCGGTGTTGAAACCAATCACACTGTCAAGGATCTGCGGCTGTGAGCTGCCCTGGATGAGCAATCCCCCGCCATAGGTCCCGCCCTGGTTCCAGCGGATGGCCTGATTGACCATCGTGGGATGACTGGCAATCATCGCCACACCGCCGCCGCCCTGTATCGCCTGGTTGAACTCAATTTGGTTATCGCCCATCTGCACCTGCGTCACGCTGCTCAAGAAGACGCCGCCGCCCATCGTGGCCCTGTTGTGACTAATGGCATTCCGCCGCACCTCGGCTGGGCTGTCTGCTTGCAGCACCAACCCACCCCCCAACAGTCCCGCGCTGTTGCCCTGGATCACGTTGTCGCTCACCTGCGGGTTGCTGGCATTGATCAGCACGCCGCCGCCATTGACGGCCGCCTGGTTATCCTGAATCTGATTGCCGTGCAGGGCGCCGCCAGCAGATACAAACACGACCCCGCCGCCATTGCTGCTCGCCACATTGCCGCTAATCGAGTTCTGGTCAATCGTCGGTTGGGATTGGTCATTGACAAAAATCCCGCCGCCATTATAGGCCGCCGTGTTATCACTGATGAGGTTATTGCGCAAGACGGGCGCGGAACTGCTGTTGATCACCACACCGCCGCCGTAACGCGTGGCATGATTGGCGCGGATGCTGTTGCCTTCGATGAGCGGAGTAGAAGACTCTTCGATGTAAACGCCGCCCCCATCATAAGCTTCGTTGTTCTCCACCGTGTTTTGGCTCAGGGTGGGCGACGCCCCGCCGTAGATCTTGATGGCGCCGCCAATGCCGGCCGCCCCACTGGCCCGATTCGAACGAAAGGTGTTGCGACGGATGTCTCCGGTTGAATTGTTCTGCACAATCAGCGCGCCGCCATCCGTGCCCGCCACATTGCCCTCGAAGCGATTATCCGTGATCGTCACGACGCTGCCTTCGTTGGCCACCAGGGCGCCGCCATACTGGGTGGATTCGTTGTCCAGGAAGACGCTGGCGCTGAGCGTCAAACTTGCGGCCTGCACCAAGAGGGCGCCCGCGTCCAGGGCGTCATTGTCCGCGAACGTGCTTTGGTCAATCGTGACGTTCGCACTGGAAAAGACTTTCATCGCGCCGCCCAGGCCATTGGCCGCTTGATTGTTGCGGAAGGTGCTGTCGCTCACGGAGACCGTCGAAACGTCCTGGATGACGACCGCGCCGCCGTGGCCGTTCACTGCGCGATTGCCCACAAACGTTGCATGGGCAATCGTTCCCGTGCTGCGCTGAACATAGGCAACCGCGCCCGCGTGACCGGTCGCCACGTTGTCGGTAAACGCAACCGCGTTGAGCGAAACGTTGGCGTTGACCACATACAGCGCGCCGCCATCACGCGCCTGGTTGCCCTGAAAGCGCGCGCCATCAACGCTGCCGCTGGACAGAATGTCGAACATGACGCCGCCCGCGACGCTGGCGCTGACATTGTTCTCCACGGGGGTATTCGCCAGGCTCAAGAATGCGCGCGCCCCGGCCAGCGCCGCGCCGCCGCCGCTGGTAGCATTGTTCGCGCTAATCAGGCTGTTCACCATCTCCAACCGCGAAGTATTCCCCGAGACGGCCACGCCGCCGCCGCGGTTCGCGCTGTTATTGCGCACCACCACATTGGTCAAGGTGACGCTGGCGCCGTCCAAGACAGCCACGCCCCCGCCTTGGTCTTGCCAGGCCACATTGTTCTCGATGACCAGGTTGCTGAAAAGCGGCGATCCCTGGCGCACCAGGATGCCACCGCCGCTTGTCGCGCGTCCGTTGCGCAGGGTCAGGCCGCTGACGATGGTGTTCGAACCGATGCCCGCGGTCAGCGATCGCACGACGCTCTGGGTGGCGCCGCCATCCACGATGGTCGCGTCGCTGCCGTCGCCCTGGATCGAAACGCCGGCGCGCAGCACAATGTTTTCCTGATAGACCCCCGGACAAACCGATATGACATCGTCGCCGTTCGCCGCATTGACGGCCGCCTGAATCGTCGTGAAATCGCCGCCCGTGGCACACACCGTGATGAGGTTGCCCGCGGCGCGGGCCGGCGGGCAGACTGCCAGGACGAGCATACTCGCCCACAGCAGTACGCGCCACATGGGTCGTTGACCGCCCTGGCGCCATTGTTTCGCGGCAGTTGTGAACGAGGATTTGGATAGATCGCTCGTTTTGTTTCTCATGCTATGCTGCCTTTCCCAGGCGTCTGCCAGCATTTATGGCCCCGGCAACGCCTGGCGAGAATGGCCCAACGTCCGTGACGCCTTGCCTGGGGGCGTCAACGCACCCTTTGGGCAATACCATACAGCCATCAGGTCACTATGAATTTGGTAGCATCGGGGATCGTGCATGCAACGGACTTGGAGTTCGCTCGTCTATACGATAAGACTCGTGGGCGCAAGATCGCCCTTGAGGTCAACGACGCCATGCCAGTCTGCTTGATAGCATGCGGCGGCTATCATGGTCGGGAAGCGCACACTTTACCGTAACAGTATAATGCCACAATTGCGCCCAAGATGCAAGCCTTTTTCCGATACAAAACCGATACCCGTTGAATTCGAACCAAAAATGCCGGCCTGGAGACCAGAACGTTGGCCTCCAGGCCGGCATATTGCTTCGCCGTGCCATGGATGGGAGATTGTGTTACGTGGAGATGGCTGGTCAACCCAGCAGGGAATGCTCGTCGAGATCGGCCGCGGCCGGCACATCGAGCAGATGCAAGATGGTTGGCATCACGGCCCGGATGTCCACTTCCTGCGGCGGCAGGGTGCGCCCGCCGATGTAGAGCATCGCATCGTCGTAGGTGTGCATGCCGACCATCATCTTGTCCTTGTAGGTGAATGTCTCTTTGGCCAAAGCGCCTTTGGGGTCGTAGCCGTTGGCTGGGGCAAGAATGATGTCGGCGGCGAGGTCGAGATAAGGCCCGCGGTAGATTTCCTCACGCCGATAAGCCTTGAGCAGCAGCCGCTCGCCGCTCGCCGGGTCAGTCAGGGCCTCGGCGGCGTGAATCAACTCCTCACGCAGGCGCTCGTACTCCGCGCCGGGCGCCACACGTCCGTTCATCTCTCGCCCCTTCAGATTGATGAAAATGCGCCCCGGATCGAGGCTGTAGGCCAGCGATGTGGGCGCCAGCGCCGTCAGGTCCGGGCCTTTGATTTGTTCGGGCGGCTTGCTCAGCTTCAGGTATCCGGCCTGCGCCAACCAGTGATTATAGAAAACCTCTTGCTTGATCGAACAGAAGCCATGGTCCGACATCAACATCAGGGTGGTATTCTCGTCCAGCCTGGCGCGCACCTGGCCAATGGCCTCGTCAATACGGCGGTAGACATCGAAGAACGCCGGCGCCCATACGGGATCGTTCAGTTCCATCGGCTCGAAGTAGAAATGATGCAGACGATCGGTCTCCATGATGACCATCATGAAGTAATCCCAGTCTTCATTTTCGAGCAGGTAGAACATCGTGCGCACGCGCTTCTCGAGCGCGTCGAGAATATCAGCCATGCCGGCTTCGCGACTCTCGCGCGCCTTCCAGGGGTCGGTGTCCACGCGGTATTCAAGCCGCTGTAGTGTGGGCAAGAGCGACGCGGGATAAACTGTCTTTTCCAGGCTTGGACTGAGAAAACAGCCCACCAACACCCCATTCACCGGCTTGGGTGGAAACGTCACCGGTACATTGACGACCACCACGCGCTTGCCCGCGCGACTGAGGTATTCCCACAGGGTGGGCGACAGCATATTGCGCGCGGTCGGGATGTACGTCTTCAACGTGGCTGGATCGCGATCCACGAAGCCAAAGATGCCGTGTTTGGCCGGATTCTGCCCGGTCATGAAGCTGGACCAGGCGACCGAACTGACCCAGGGATAGACTGAGTGCATCGGACGCAGAGAGCCGACGCGGGTGAGCGCGCCGATGTTGGGCGTGATGCCTTCGCGGATCATCCGCTGCAACAGGGAATAGGGCGTGCCATCAAGTCCGATGAAACAGACGCGTTTGCGGACCGATTTGGCCGCTGGTTGGCTCTCTTTGCCGCGCAGGCGATTGAGAAAACTCATAATAACCCCCCCCCTGGAACGCAAAAGCGCCCGAACACTTTGGTTTCCGGGCGCTGGTGCTTTAGAGGTATCCCAGCGCCTCGAGGTGCGCAGAGATGGCCTTTTCCTCATCGTCTGAATAGCCATCCGACTCTGGCTCTGGCTCGACCAGGCCATGCCTTTCCAGGTAGGCCATGATGGCGCCAAAGCTTTCGGCTACGGTTTCAATGCTGCTGTTCACGTGGACTTCCGGGTGCAAGGGCGCTTCGTACGGATCAGAGACGCCCGTGAACTCCTTGATTTCGCCGGCCAGAGCTTTTTTGTACAGTCCCTTGACATCGCGCTGCATCAAAGTGTCGAGCGTGGCTTCCACATACACTTCGACAAACCTGTCGGCGCCGATCAAGGCTCGATTTTCATCACGAATGGCGCGGTAAGGGCTGATCGCGGAGGCAATCGCAATCACATCGTTGCGCGTCAGCAGGTTGCACACAAAGCCGATGCGCCGAATGTTCGTGTCGCGGTCTTCCTTACTGAATCCCAAACCCTTGCTCAGGTTCGTGCGCACGACGTCGCCGTCCAGCTTTTCAACCTTGAGGCCGCGCCGCTCCTTGAGTTCATCGTAGACTCGATCGGCGAGGGTTGTCTTGCCTGCGCCCGACAGGCCGGTGAACCACAATGTGAATCCTTTTTGAGTCATTGCTCTTTCCTAAATACATTCATAAATTGGATGGCCGGCGCCGCCATCGTGGGCGGCGCTGGAATGTCGAGCGCAGCCAAGATGGTCGGCGCGATCTGCTGCAATTGGAGCGGCTCGATCACGCGCCCGCCCAGGTCATGGCGCGGGTCAAAGGCGATGAAGATGCCGTGCCAATCATGGTTGGCGTCATCAGGACCAGTGTCGTTTTCAAAGCTGTGCACCTTCCCGCCGCCCACTGAACCGAGCGCGCGCCAGGCAAGATCGCCAAAATACACCATCAAGTCAGGCGCGATGTTCGTCGTTTGGCGATAGATACGCGCCGGCGCCACGGCTCTGGTGCCCAACAGACGGCCAGCTTGATCGGTCGTAGCTTCCAGCCGCTGGATCATCTCGTCCACAAACGCGTCATAGCCAGATTGCGGGATGACACCTTGTGGCTCCCGACCCGCCACATTGAAATGAACGCGCGCATAGTAGCCGCCGCTTCCCCAAGCCTTCGTACGACTCCAGTCTACTTCGCACTTTTCCAGCGGAACCTGGGCCGACGGATACTCTTTGAGCACCAGCAAACCTTGTTCGATGAGCCATTCGTTGATACAAAAAGCGCCCATCATCGGCCTGGCGCCATGATCGGAAACAATCATCACGAGCGTATCGTCGTCCACCTGCGCCAACGTTTCACCGATGAGGTGATCCACGTGGCGGTAGTAGTCCTTGATGGCGTTCTCGAACGGATTACCCGGCATGTAACGGCGATGACGAGGGTCCATGAAAGCCCAAAAGCCATGATGGATGCGATCGGTTCCCATTTCCACCATCATGCAGAAGTCCCATGACTTTTGCAGGAGGTGATTGAGCACCTTGAAGCGCTTGTTCGTCATGCGATAGAGATCGGCCAACAACTGCACCTTGTTGTCGGTGCGGAAGTTGTGAACATCCACCTCATACGCCGCGCCGTCGAGCGCCTGGCTGATTTCGTCTTTCAGCTCCGGCGGCCAGGTGAACTTCTCCGCGCCTGGCGGGGTCAGAAAACAACTGACCAGCCAGCCATGCATTGGCTTCACCGGATAGGTCTGCGGGACCCCGATCACCACGGAGCGCTTGCCGTGCCTGCCAATCACATCCCAGACCCGATCAACCTTGACCGATGCGCCGCTGGCAATCGTCATGCCTTCATAGGAATAGTCACGACGATTGCGAAAGCCGTAAAAGCCCAGCTGTCCGGGGTCCTGACCGCTGAGCATCGAGGCCCAGGCCGGCACGGTGATCGGCGGGTCGGAA
>NZ_UETR01000030.1:0-37111 GCF_900491745.1 Candidatus Amarolinea aalborgensis
CCGCCGGCGCGACCTCGCGGCCGTGCGAACCGCCAGGATCGGGGCCGACGATGCCTTCTTGCTCCATCAGCTCGATGAGGCGCGCGGCGCGGGTGTAGCCGATGCGCAGGCGGCGCTGCAAGAGGGACACGGAGGCGCGACCCGCTTCACGCACGACGTTGACCGCCTCGTCGAAGAGGGCGTCGCGGGCCGGTTGCGCGCCGGCCTGACCGGCGAACATCTCGTCGAAGAGCGGCGCCTGGATGACTGAGCCAGGCGGCGGCAGCGTGGTGGTCAGCAGCTCCTCTGCTTCTGGCGCGGCGGATGCCGGCGGCGATGCAGGATGCGGGCTGGCTCCAGCCTGACCCGGCGCGGCCGGTCGCGGCCAGTTGACGGTCGGCTGCGCGGAGGATGAGTAGCCGGGCGGGGGCGGCAGGCGCAGCGACGCGGGCGCGGATGGAGTCAGTGGACGGCTGGCGGGCGGTGGAGCCTCGAAGCCAGCCGGGCTGTGCCATACGTCAGCGGGAGCGGACGAGACCGCAGGCGTCTGCCCAATGGTGGGCGTGGATGCCGCCGCGCCGGTGCTGGCCGGCTGTTGACTCTGCCAGTGCTCCACCAGGTGATGCAGCTCGCGGTCCGCGACGAAGCAGCCCTGCAAACGCGCCAGGTTGGGCGAGGTCGGATCCATGAAGAGCATGTCGCCGCGGCCCAGCAGGCGTTCCGCGCCCGGTTGATCGAGGATGACGCGCGAGTCAATCTGACTGGTGACGGCAAAGGCGATGCGAGCCGGAAAATTGGCCTTGATGAGGCCGGTCACGACATCTACGCTGGGACGCTGCGTCGCCAAAATCAGGTGAATCCCCGTGGCGCGGGCCATCTGTGCCAGGCGACAGATGTAACGCTCGACTTCGTCTGGCGCGGCCATCATCAGATCGGCCAGCTCGTCAATGATGATGACGATGAAGGGCAGGATGGGCTGACCCTTGACCGCCAGCTTCTCGTTGAAGCTTTCGATGTTGCGCGCGCCGAGCTGGCTGAACATCTTGTAGCGGCGATCCATCTCGCGCGTGGCCCAGGCCAGGATCGGCACGACGCGGTCCACCTCGGTCACGACTGGCGCAATCAGGTGCGGAATTCCGTTATAGGTGGTCAATTCCACCATCTTGGGGTCCACCATCAGCAGGCGCAGGGTGTCGGGCGTATGATTGAAAAGCAGACTGGCGATGATCGTGTTGACGCAGACCGACTTGCCGGAACCGGTGGCGCCGGCAATGAGCAAATGCGGCATCTTTGCCAGGTCGCCGATGGCCGGCTGCCCGGAAACATCCTGCCCCAGGGGCAGTTTGAGCCGTGATTTGATGTTGAGATAGGCTTCCGACTCCATGACGCTGCGCAGTGTGACCAGCGCTGTCTGACGGTTCGGCACTTCCAGACCCACGATGGACCGCCCAGGCACGGGCGCTTCGATGCGAATGGGCGATGCTTCGAGCGCCAGCGCCAGATCGTTCGAGAGCGCTTGAATGCGGGCCACCTTGATCTTGACATCTTTCTCGACCGATTTGTCCAGCGTGGCTACGAGCATCTCAACGATCTGCGTTTCCACTTGATCAGGCGAAGGTTGTTCTTGACCCAACCGCGCCAGGCGCGTGCGCGCTTCTGTTTCCCACTGCAGACGCTCGCCGCGGGGCAGGCCGCGCAGACGCTGAACCGCCTCCTGCTGCAATTCGGTTTCGCTCTTGCGATAGCGCTTCTTGACAAAGTCTGGCCGCAGCCCAAACTGGGTGACGGCCGGGCCGCGATTGACCTCCACCACCGTCACCGGGACGCCGAACGCCCGCAGCGTATCTTCGATCAGCCGGGCGCGGCGCGCCAGGTCTTCTACACTAAGCTCCTGGTCTATGGCTTCATCCAGAACGTCTTCGATGAGCGGCAGCTGCCAGGAGGGGGTGGCGCCGCTGAAGGATGGGATCGCCGCGCCCCCGGGTCGCGACGCCGCGCTGCGGATGGCGGCGCCTGTTTGCACCGCGCCAGCGGCCGAGGCGGCTCCGCCGCGATAGACAGATGCACCGGCGACCGGCAGGCTGCCGATGACACGCGGCTCCAACACGTCGCCGTGGTCATCGCGGGCGGGTTGGCGCCAGGCGCCCAACCAGGTGCGAGCGCGCTGCCAGATCGAGGGCGGCTGCGGCTCTGCGTCCGCGATATCGGTGATGAATGGTGGATTGACGAGCAGCGGCTGCGTTCCTGCACCGAGGTCATCGGTTGACAGCGGCTCGCCGCGCAAATAGGCCAGGCCGCGGCGCGTGCGATCCAGCCCAACCAGGGTCAGCAACCCGACACCGGTCAGCAGCAGGATGATGAGAGCGGCGCCGACCGGGCCAATGCCGTTGATGAGCAGGTCGCTCAGGCTAAAACCGAGGCGGCCGCCGCCGCCGCCCTGTTCAGCCAGCAGTTCGGGATCCGCCGAATTCGCCAGTAGATGCGCCAGCACTTCGAAGACAAGGAAGAGCACCCCCAGGCCCACCAGGCGCGGCAGGGCCGGTGCACGATGGCTGGCGACGCGGCGTAGGAGCAGCCAGAGGCCCACGATGCCGAACAGCAGCGGCGTCAACCAGACGCCGACGCCGAAACCGCGCCGCAGGCTTTGAATCCAGCCTTCGGTCAAGGTGCCGCGCGGCGAAATCAGACTGAAGAAGGTGATGAGAGCCGCGGCCAACAAAATGACGCCGACGGTGTCGTTGCGCACCATGAATTCGAGGAAACGGTCCATCTGCTCACCCAGGTTGGGGCCGGACGGTTCCTGTTTGGACGGCCGGCTGCGCGTGCCCGCACCGCTGCGCGCCGCGCGCGGCTTACTCGAACCCGCCGCCTTGGCTTTACGGCCGTCCTTATGATTTCCACTGCTCTTCTTGCTTGCTGCCTTGGCCATCCCGTGTCACCCTAACTAGTTAGTGCAAAACACAAAGCGCAAAACGCCTGCCGCCCGCGCCGCCGCCTGAGCTGAACGCGATCTCTGATCTCCGGTCTCAGATCTCCAGTCTCCGCTCTCTCCTACACCTCAACCACCAATGGCAAAATCATCGGTCGGCGTCGCGTCTGCTGATACAGAAAATCGGCCAGCACTTCTTTGATGCGATTGGTAATCGTCCCGTGCGGCGCGCTGTGCGCCACCGCCGTCCACACGCGATCGCGCGCCTGGTTCAGCAGGTCCTCGCGGTCATTCACGCTGACAAAGCCCCGCGTGAGAATCTCCGGCGCCGCCACGACTTCGCCCTTGGAATCCACAGCGACAATCGCCACCACAAATCCGTCCTGCGACAGGTGATGGCGATCACGCAGCACCACTTCGCTGATCTCGCCCACCGTCATGCCATCCACCAGTACATGGCCTTCTGTCACGCGTTCGCCCACGGTGATCTGCTCGGCCTCCACCAGCAGCACCTGACCACTTTCGATGACCTGCACTTGTTCGGCCGTCATCCCCATTTCCAACGCCAGGCGTGCATGCAGGACCAGGTGCCGGTACTCCCCATGAATCGGCACAAAAAAGCGCGGCCGCGTCAAGCTAAACAGCAGCTTGTAGTCCTCTTGACTGCCATGGCCCGAGACGTGCACATCTCCCAGGTCGGAGTAGTGTACATCGGCGCCCAGGCGGAAGAGGTTGTTGATCGTTCGATTGACCAGCACCTCGTTGCCGGGGATGGGCGTGGCGGAGATGATCACCATGTCGCCGGGGCGAATCTTCAGATGGCGGTGCTCTTCCATCGCCATGCGCACCAGGGCGGAGGTCGGTTCGCCCTGGCTGCCGGTGCAGACCACGGCGACTTGATTGGCCGGCAGGTTGTTGATCTGGTCGGTGTTGAGCAAGTCCTCAGCCGTGGCATCGAGATAGCCGAGCTGCGACGCCATCTTGACGTTGCTCACCATGCTGCGCCCCACGGTGCCTACGCGGCGGTTGTAGCGCCGCGCCGTGGTAATCACCTGCTGCACACGCGAGATGTTGGACGCAAAAGTCGCCACGATCACGCGCCCCGTTGCCTGGCCGAACAGCCGATCAAAGGCGACGCCTACTTCCCGCTCGGACGGCGTAAAGCCCGGGCGTTCCGCGTTCGTCGAATCGCTCAGCAGCAGGAGCACGCCGCGATCGCCCAGTTCGCTCAGCTTGGCAAAATCGGTCAGCTTGCCATCTACGGGATGCGCGTCGAACTTATAGTCGGTCACATGCACCACCAGGCCAACCGGCGTGGTGATCGCCAAACCGACGGCGTCAGGAATGCTGTGACAGACATGGAAGAACTCCACCTTGAACGGCCCCAATTCCAGCACGTCTTTGGTGTCAATCGTGTGCATCTCCGTCCCCGTGATACGCGCTTCCTTGAGCTTGACCTCTACCAGGCCGCGCGTCAGGCGCGTGGCATAGACCGGCACCGGCAGATCTGGCAGGATATAGGGCAGCGCGCCGATGTGATCTTCGTGGCCGTGCGTCAAAATGATCGCGCGCACCCAGTCTTTGCGTTCGACCAGGTATTCAATGTCAGGAATGACCACATCCACGCCCAACATGTCGCTTTCGGGGAACATGAGCCCCGCATCAATGACCAGGATATCTTGATTGTATTCGAGGGCCAGCATGTTCTTGCCAATTTCGCCCACGCCGCCTAGCGGGATCACCCGCAGTATTTCGGATTCCACTCTCGTATCTCCATTTTCGATTTTCGATTCTCGATCTTCAATTTTTGATTAAGTCTGCCAGGCGCGCGACATCCACCTGGAAAGCCTGGCGCCATTCTGGACGGCGCAAGGCCGCCGCTGGATGCAGCAGAGGATATATCAGCCGGCCGCCTACGGACTGCGGTTGGCCGTGCACTCGCGAAATGGATGCCTGGGGCACAAAGCGCCCCAAGGAAAAGCGTCCCAACGTGATGATGATCTTCGGGTCAAGCAGCTCGATCTGCAAGTCCAGGTAGGTCTGGCTGCACATCAGAATTTCGTCAGGCAGCGGATCTCGATTGCCTGGGGGGCGACACTTCACCAGATTCGTGATGAAGACATCCTGGCGGCGCAAACCGATCGTCGCCAGCGTTTCCAGCATGAACTGACCAGAAGCGCCCACAAAAGGCCGGCCCTGCACATCTTCCTGTGCGCCCGGCCCCTCGCCAATCAACATGATGCGCGCGCTTTCCGGGCCTTCGCCGGGCACCGCGTGGGTTCGCCCCTGGCACAGGTCGCACAGGGTGCAGTTCAGGATGCGGCGAGCCACCGACTCCAATTCCGACATAAATCCTCTTCAGGTCAGTGCAAATATCCCTGGGCGCGCAGCCAGTCGAATGCCTCCTGAATGACCTGGCGCAGCGGGGTCTGGGGCAGGCCCAACTCACGGATGGCCTTCGACGGGTCGAAGTAAAACGGCTCGGCGCCCAGGCGGATCAAATCCGCGGTTACCGGCAGCGGCCACGGCGACACCCGATTCGCCAGGCCCACAAAGGCTGCCAGCGGCGTCACACTGGCGCGGGGCAAAACCAGGGTCGGCGCGGGCACACCGATCACGTCGCCGATCAAGCGCGCAAAGTCCGGTACGCTCAAGTTTTGGCCGCCCAGCAGGTAACGCTCGCCGCTTTGGCCGCGCGCCGCGGCGAGGAGGTGTCCGGCGGCCACGTCGGCTACGCCGATCGCATTGACTCCACCTGGCAGCACAAAGGGCAGCTGGCGCTTGTAGACGCCGACAATGAGGCTGACTGAGCCGAGGTTGACATCGCGCGGCCCCAGGATCACCGTGGGATTGACGATGACCGCGGATAAGCCCTGCGCCACATAGTCCTGGACGACCAACTCGGCCAAATGCTTGCTGTAGCCATAAGGAAAGCGATCGGGAGAGACGTTCCAGGTTTGCGACTCCGTGGCCGGGCGTCCGGCCGGTGGAATGCCCAGCGCGGCCGCCGATGAGGTGTGCACCACACGAGGTATGCCCGCGGCCAGCGCAGCCGCCATCACATGGCGCGTCCCCTCGACGTTCACCTGGAACATACGTTCGCGGCTGCTGCGCCAATAGTCGGCCACGCCCGCGGCATGGAAGACTACCTGGCAGCCCTCCATGGCCTTCTGCACCGAATCACGGTCGAGCACATCGCCCAGCGCAGATTCATAGGTCAGCCCTTCCAGCGCGGCCAGTTGGGAAGATGGGCGATGCAGCACGCGTACCTGCCAGCCGGCTTCTGCCAGCGCGACCGCCAGGTTTGCACCCACGAAACCAGTTGCGCCGGTTACCAGCGCCAATTTCGCCATCACAACCCGCCTAAATGAGTCCCATCTCCTTGCCCACATGGGCAAACGTCTCAATCACACGATCCAACTGGTCATTGTTGTGCGTTGCCATATAGCTGGTGCGCAGAAGCGACAAATTCGGCGGCACGGCGGGCGGCAAGACGGGATTGACAAAGACGCCGGCGTCGAACATCGCCTTCCACGTATGAATCGTTTTCATGTCATCGCCGATGATGACCGGCACGATGGGCGTTTGACTCTGACCCGTGTTGAAGCCGAGGCTGGCAAGCCCTTGACGGACGCGCGTGGCATTTTGAATCACGTGATGGCAGCGCTCCGGCTCCTCGCGTATGATTCGCAAGGCGGCCAACGCCGCGGCCGTGTTGGACGGGGGCATCGAGGCGCTGAAGATGAAGGGACGCGCGGCGTGCTTGATGTAGAAAATGACCTCTTCGTCGCCGGCGATGAAACCGCCGAGTGAGGCAAAGGCTTTGCTGAAGGTGCACATGATCAGGTCAACGCCCTGCGTCACCCCGAAATGGGCCGCGGTGCCGCGGCCGTCAGCCAGGATGCCGATGGAGTGGGCATCATCCACCATCAGGCGAGCGCCGTAACGCTGACAGACCGGAACATACTCAGGCAGCGGCGCGATATCGCCTCCCATGCTGAAGACGCCATCCACCACGACGAGCTTGCCGCGATCCGCGGGGAGACTGGCCAGCACACGCGCCAGGTCGCGCGGGTCGTTATGCTTGAAGCGTTTCATCTCGCCCAAGGCCAGACGGCAGCCATCCACGATGCTGGCATGATCATCGCGGTCAACCACCACATAATCGTCGCGGCCAACCAGCGCGGAGATGGTGCCCAAGTTAACCTGAAAACCGGTGCTGAAGACCAGGGCTGCTTCTTTGCCCACGAATTCGGCCAGTTCGCGCTCCAGTTGCTCGTGCATATCCAGGCTGCCGTTGAGGAAGCGCGAGCCCGTGCAGCTCGTGCCAAAACGTCTTGTCGCTTCCAGCGATGCTTCCTTCACGCGCGGATCGGTCGTCAGGCCCAGGTAATTATTCGAGCCAGCCATAATCAACCGATGACCATGATACTCGACTTCGGTCCCATCATTTTCTGAAAGCGGCAAGAAATAGGGGTAGTAACCCTGCGCCATCGCCTGGCGAGCCTCTACAAAGGCGCCTGCACATTTGGCGAAAATGTCCTTGCCTTGTCGTTCAACCACGGACTTATCTTGTTCAGCAACGGCCTCGTTGCTGCGTATAGGTTCAGATACAATGGCTACCCTCGACATGCTTTCCTCCAGTCGGCGATAAATTGGCAAAAGGGGCAAAAGTTCCAGACGGGCAGATTATACCACGAAGTACCCGCTTCAACAATAGATGGCTGCAATCTGGCAGCCAGAGGGCCAAGATAGTGTTTTCAGTCAACCGTGTGGTATAATCGCCCTGCGGCTGCCGGCCAACGCCTGACGTCAGTCAAGAACAATCGTTGAGTTATAGATCAGATGACCGTTCTACCATCTGCGTTTGTCACCTATGTACATTGATCGCCGACGGCGCAAGCGCCGTTCGCCGTTACTTTTCCTGGTTGGTCTGCTTCTCCTGGTCGGCGCGGCCTACGCCATCAATCAGCAGGCCAGCTTGATCGAGCTGCGCAATCCGCTGCTGCCGCGCGAGCCGACTCCCACACCGACCCGCAGCGCCCTGTCTTACCTGGCGGACGCTGAATCGCTGTATGCCAACGGGCAAATTGTGGAAGCCAGCGCTGCCTACGCCGCGGTGGCGGCGTTGGAACCAGACAACGACGAGGCGCTGCGCTGGCAGGCGAAGCTGGAAGCCCTGCGCGGCCATGCGACCAAGGCCGTCGTTCTGGCTCAAAAAGCCGTTGACCTGAACCCACAGAGCGCCCAGAACCTGGCTGTGCTGAGCATGGCGCAAGACTGGAATAAGCAGTACGATGAAGCGCTGCAAACGGCCCTGGAGGCGTTGGACAACGACCCCAATTTGGCTGAAGCCCATGCGTACCTGGCTGAGATCTACATTGACAAGGGCATTTGGGCGTTGGCGTTGGAGGCCGCACAGACGGCTGTCAAACTCGACGAGAAGAGCATCGAAGGTTGGCGCAACCTGGGCTACGTCCTCGACCAACAGGGCCGACGCGATGAAGCCCTCACTGCGTACCAGAAGGCGATTGATCTACATCCCAAGCTCGGTTATCTCTACGTAGGCAAGGGCTGGGTTTACCTGGCTTTGAGCGATTACGAAAAGGCGCTGCCCGAGTTTCAACGTGCAGTGAACGTCAATCCCAAAAGCGCGGATGGCTATGATGCGCTGGGCTGGGGGCATATCCTGGCCGGCGCGCCGGACCGCGCGGTGATCTCCCTGGAGCGGGCGCTGCAAGTGGATCCAGAGTATGCGCCGGCCTATGGACATCTGGCGGTAGCCTACTATTTGCGACGTAACTACGAGAAAGCGGTTGAATACTTTGAGCGCGCCATCGCGCTGAACCAGGCGACGACGGAGTATTATTACGAATTGGGCCTGTCCTATTTGTACAAAGAACCAGAAGACTGCCCGAGCGCGGTCTCCTGGCTCCGAAAGGCCCTGGAAATCAACCCCGATATTCCGCAGGCGCGCCAGGGGTTGGATTACTGTGCGCGCAAGAAATAAGCTGATACGTTGGACTGTTCAAACGCCGGCCAGGCCGGCTGAATAGACCACACAGAAAAGTCGGGAGAAGGATGCCGCCATGAAGTATTTGAGCGTCTTGCTTGTGTTCGTGCCCCTGGCCATTCTGGGGGCGCTGCTGCATTGGAGCCCGTTGCTGGTTTTTGCTGTATCGGCCCTGGGCGTCGTCCCCTTGGCCGGGCTGTTGGGCGAGGCCACGGAGCACCTGGTGGTGCACACCGGCCCCCGCGTGGGCGGATTGCTCAATGCCACCCTGGGCAATGCGGCTGAGCTGATCATCACCATCTTCGCCCTACGCGCCGGGCTGTTCGACCTGGTCAAGGCTTCGATCACCGGTTCGATTATTGGCAACATGCTGCTGATTATGGGCTTCAGCATGGTCGTGGGCGGGCTGAAGCACGGACGGCAGCACTTCAACCGCAGCCTGGCTGGGGTCAACGCCACGCAGCTCCTGCTGGCGACGGCCGCGCTGGCAATTCCCTCGCTCTTTTCCTTCAGCACCGATCGCGCCCATCCTCTCTCAGTGGACGCGCTCAGTCTGTGGGTTGCCGTCGTCATGATCGTGATCTACCTGTTTGGCATTCTCTTCAGCTTCCGGCAGGAGGATGACAGCAAAGATCATCAAAGCCACAGCCAACACAGCGGCCCCGTGTGGAGTGTGCGCAAATCGCTGACGGTGCTCGCCGTGTCCACCGTCTTCATCGCCTGGCTGAGCGAAATTCTGGTCGGCGCCGTGGAGCCAACCGTGGCGGCCCTGGGCGTGTCCGAATTCTTCCTCGGCATCATCGTCATCCCGTTGGTGGGCAACATTGCCGAGCATCTGGTCGCCGTGCAGGTGGCGCTCAAGAACAAGATGGACCTGAGCCTGGGCATCTCCATTGGCTCCAGTCTGCAGATTGCCCTGTTCGTGGCCCCACTTCTGGTCTTCATCAGCCTGCTCTTCGGCCGCGAGTTGACCCTGGTTTTCAATCCGTTTGAGATTATTGCGTTATTTGCGGCGGCTCTGATTGCGGCTTTCGTGTCGCTCGATGGTGAATCGAACTGGCTGGAAGGCGCGCAACTGCTGGCCCTCTACGCCATCGTCGCCCTGGCCTTTTTCTTCTTGCCCTGAGCAGATTGCGGGTTAGTGGTTGAGCGCGTAGCGGATCGCTTGCAGGCCCTCGCGCGCCTCACGGCTGAGCGTGTGTATCGGACGCGCCGTGCTGTGCGCCAAGAGCAGGATGTGGGCCGCCTCCTCGACTAAAGCGGTGCGCAGCAGGGCTTGCTCCACACGGCGACCGACGGTCAGAAGGCCATGATTTTGCAGCAGAACGGCAGGCGCCTGCGTCAGCGCAGCCGCAACGGCCGCACCCAAAGCCGGGCTGCCTGGCGGCAAACAGGGCACGAGGGGGGCGCGTTCACCCACATGCACGAAGAAATCGGGCGTCAGCGCCGGCGCCTCCAGCCCCACGACGCCGCAGGCAATGGCGTGGCGCGGATGGGTATGAATGACCGCGACAATCTCGGCGTCGCCGCGATACGCAGCCAGGTGTATCGGCAGTTCGGACGAAGGCGTCCCTCCCTCCAGAACCAGGCCAGTCGCTGCGTCCACAGCGACAAAGGAAGTCAATTCCAGACCGTCGAGCGCCGCGCCGCGGGCGGTGATGTACACGACCTCCGCCACGCGTGCGCTTATATTGCCGCCGCGGCCCATGACCCAACCAGCCGTCACCAGGGTGCGGCCAGCCGCGATCAGTTCAGTTCCCAGTTCGTCAGGTATCATCGCGTCCTCGCGTCTGCATGGTGGGTCAAAACCAGGTTTTCCAGTCATCGCCCAGCGCGCCGCGGCTGCGTGACCCGGCCTGACTCTGGCCGCATGCGCAGGTGCGCGGGCCTTGCAGGGCCGCGGCGATGCCCGGCAGCGCCTCCAGCACACGGCGCAAGGCCAGCCGGAATTCGCCGCTGTGCTCACCGCTGAGCGATGGCTCTGCGGCCGCCTGACCATCGTCCGGCAGACGATCGGCGCCCGGCTCCACCACGCTGGTCAACCCGACGAAGCAAAGCTCCAGCTCTTTGGCCAGGATGACTTCTGGCACGAGATTCAATCCGAGCACATCGCTGCCCCAGGCGCGAAGGAGGCGCGCCTCGGCCGCGGTTTCGCGGCGCGGGCCGTCGAAGCCGAGATACACACCCAGCGGGGCGGCGTCCGGCAGCGCGTGCAAGAGCGCCTGGCGACACTGCGGGCAGAAGGCCGGCATCTGCGGCAGGTAGCCCAGGCCGCGGCGTTCAAAGAAGGTGGTGGGTTGGTGTCGCGTCCAGTCAATGAAATCGTCTGGCACGAGCAGGCTGCCCCGGTGCAGCAGCGGGTTGAGGCCAATGACTGCATCCCATCCAATGATGCGCGTGATGCCCAGGTCTTTGGCGGCCCACAGCGTTGCGCGGGGATCGGTGCGGTCGGGCAAGCCGGAGTAGGGCAGCACCAGGACCTGGTCACGACGTGCAAAGGGGCCGGCTGGGCCGTAGGGCGTCTGCAAGGTGAACTCCTGGCGCACACCCCCCAGGCTATCCAGGGCAGGCGGCGGCAGGATGACGCCAATCAGAAGAAGAATGTCGCTCATGTGACGGATGATAACACGTTTGCCAAGCAAGAGCAACTCATCGTGCTTGGCGGCGCCGCGGCTTCATGCTATACTGCCGGACGCATTTGTTTTGTGAAAAGGATCGCACCATGAACTTGAAATCGCTCTTCCTCCTGCGCCCGGACATGACATTTCTCAATCACGGCTCCTTTGGCGCATGCCCACGGCCGGTGTTCGAAACCTATCAGGCCTGGCAGCGCGAGTTGGAATTGCAGCCCGTAGAATTTCTGGGACGGCGTTTCAACGACCTGATGGCCCAGGCCCGCAGCCGGCTGGCTGCGTATCTCGGCGCAGGCGCGGACGACATTGTTTTTGTGCCCAATGCCACCACCGGGGTCAACATCGTGGCGCACAGCCTGGCCCTGCGCCCTGGCGACGAGGTGCTGGCGACCGATCATGAGTACGGCGCGACGGACCGCGCCTGGCGCCTGTTGTGCCGCAAACAAGGCGCGGTGTACATCAATCAGCCCATCCCGCTGCCGGTAACGACGCCGGAAGCCGTCCTGGAACAGTTGTGGGCTGGCGTGACGCCGCGCACACGCGTGATCTTCCTCAGCCATATCACGTCGCCCACCGCATTGACCTGGCCGGTCAAAGCGATCTGCCAGCGGGCGCGCGCCGCCGGCATCCTGACGGTGGTGGATGGTGCGCACGCGCCGGGCCAGATTCCGTTAGACCTGCTGGACTTGGGCGCGGACTTCTACACGGGCAACTGCCACAAGTGGCTGTGTGCGCCCAAAGGCGCGGGCTTTCTGTTTGCCCGGCCCGACGTCCAGCATCTGATCGAGCCGCTGATCATCAGTTGGGGATGGGAAAGCGAGAAGCCAGGCTCATCACGCTTTGTTGATTACCTGGAATGGACCGGCACACACGATATTGCCGCCTATCTGTCGGCGCCAGCCGCGATTGACTTCCAGGCCGCGCACGATTGGGAGCGTGTGCGCCGGGCCTGCCGTCCGCTGGTCAGCCAGGCGCGACAGCAAATCAACGCGCTGACCGGCCAGGCGCCGATCTGCCCAGATGACGATGTCTGGTTTCGGCAGATGGCAACCATGCGCCTGCCTGCGTGTGACACCGAAGTTCTCAAGGAGAGGCTGTGGAACGAGCGGCGCATCGAGGCGCCGATCATCACCTGGAACCGGGAGCCATTCGTGCGTGTGTCGGTGCAGGGCTACAACGACGAAGCCGACATCGAACGCCTGGTCGCGGCGCTGGCCGCGCTTCTGCCGGCGGTGCAAGCGCCCGCCCCGAATGGCTAAATGAAAACCGCCCTTCAGGAAGAGCTGCCGTGCAGGCTGAGCGCCTGCCTGACCGCTCTTCCTGAAATCCTGACCACCCGCGGCGCTAGGCCTTCCTGGTCAACAGTTGATCCAGCTTCTCGTTGATCTCCCTTTGCAGGGTTGACACCTTGCCCTGCAAATCTGTGAGCTGATCACGCAGGGCCCGAATGTCGTCCGCCGCTTCGTCCCTCTTGACCACGCGGCGGCCAAAGCCCATCAGCGCCGGACGCTCGACATAAGTCACGCGATGGAGCACCCGCCAGACCTTGTTGGGCCGCGCGCTTTGCGCCTGCCGCAGCGCGCGCGCTTCTTCATCGTTGCTGGCCAGCCATTCGGGGTCTATGACGTAGTTGAAAAAGTCGTGCCAGTGGTTGGCGCTGTTTTCCAGGAAGAAGCTCATGAAGCGGTAGCGGTCCACCTTCTCGCCCGGGTGGATCGGGAAGTCGCGGTAATCGGTGATGCCGCGGCTCTCCACCCCGCTCAGATCTATGTGCAGCTCCATCCCCTTGCTGCTGCGTTCGGTCTTGTGCATGGTCTGCGTCATGTTGACGCTGGCCATGCCGGTGAGGCCGACAGCGACGCCGCTGACGGCAAACGCGCCTTCGCCGCCGATGCCAAAGCCGAAGTCGAACGATCCGCCGATGGAATGTTCGACCGTGCTGGCGAACTGCTGCTCCTCCGCGTGGAAGCCGCCGTCCCCATCCCAGACGTAGGTGTTGACGATGTTGCGCTTGCCGGCGCGCACCTGGAGGTTCTGCATCTTGATCTGCCAGCTCGCGAAGCTGTCCGACGCGTTGGCGCGGGCCGACAGGTCCGTGTGCGCCTTCGCGATATCGGCCTGGCGTTGCTCCCCGGCCTCGGTGCGTCCCGCCTGCTCTTTTTCGCGCTTCTGCTGCTTCAGGTCGTCCAGTTCTTTCTGTTTCTTGGCGATTTCGGCCTGGTTGGCCGGGATCTGCCGCTGCAGCGCGGTCAGCTCGCCTTCCGCGTCCTCGATCTTCTTGTCCAGCTCGCGCATCTCCTGTTCGACGCGGCTGTCATTGCGATCCTGGCTGCGCACGCCCACCACGTCCTCGGTAGACGTTGCGCCGCCCACCTGCCGGTCCAGCGAGCTCTCGTCCACCAGTCCGGCATTGAACTGGTTGAAGTAAGCCTGGTGCAGCTTGTCCTGCTCATCAATCTGCGCCTTGAGATCGTAGGCTTCCTTCAGGCGGAAGTAGCTGGCGGGATAGAGCGAGCCGTACTGGCTGCGCATCTCCGGCACGTGCCGGAAGAAACGGTCGGTAGTGGCGTGGCTGCCGGTCAGCCCATCCAGGCTGCCGGCCATCGTGTAAGCCGGGTTGATCAGGAACGTGATGGTGTTGACGTCGAGCGGCACGCCTTCCACGGGCAAGACCTGGTAGCCGATCATGCGCCCGCTGCGGCGCAGCTTGCTCACAAACACGTCGGCCAGCCCGCTGACCACCAGCGCGTAGCCGATGTTCTTGGGGATGAAGCGCTGGCCCAGGTGCGGAAAGCGCGCCTCGGCCTCCTGCATGCCGCGCAGTTCCAGACGGTCGCTGCTCATCAGGCTGTGGCTGGCGCCAACCGTGCTGGCGTTCTGCCAGTGGTAGGCAAAGTTGGTCGCCACGTTCATACCGGCCCGCGTGCTCAACAGCTCCGTCTCGACCCCGATGCCGGCGCTCACCTTGGCATCCACGCCGACGAACAGCGAGGCCTCTGCGCCCAGGCTGACATCCTGTTCGCGCGTCCAGCTGTACTCCACATCGCTCGACTGAATCAACTCCACGGTGGTCGCGCCGTTGTAGTCCTGTTCCTCGGTCAGGTTTTCGCTGGGCAGCGGCGGCGCGCCTTCGATGTAGCCGATCAGCGTCGGCTTGATCTGGGCGTTGCCAATCCACTGCATCTCCAGCTCTTCGATGCGCTGTTCGTCCAGCAGCCGCAGCCCGCCCAGGGTGGGCAGCGCCAGGCCGCGCAGCATCATCACCGACTTGCGCCGTTGGGCATCCACGCGCACGCGACTGTACTCAGCGCAGATGACCGCGGCCTCGAAGCTGCCGTGCATCAGTCCCTTCACTTCCTGGCCGCTCAGCGCGTAGGTGTAGAGCCGCACCGCCTCCATTTCGCCCTGGAACAGCGGGTTGCCCCAACTGCCCTTGCCCAGGTAGTTGTAGACGCGCGCCACGCGCTCGGGCAGTTCCATCTTGCCCGCGGCGACCTCGACGCCGTCCACATAAACATGCCCTTGCCCATCCTTCTCGATGACGGCGGCCACATGCACCCATTGCCCCTGCGGCAGGTCCGTTGACGCTTCCAGGGTCGAGACAACGCCGCCGCCCCGGTGGACTTGAAAGATGAGACGTCGGCTGTCCTCCTTGTTCGCCAGCAGGATTGTTTTTGCAGTCGTGGCGTCGCACAGATCAATGATCCGCGACCAGGTGCGGAACTGATCGAAGCGCACGCGCGCTTCGATGGAGATGCCGTCGCTGAAGTCTGGGGTCATCTCCGGCAGCGTGATGGCGTTGGTTCCATCGAATGATGCGCGTGGGCCGAGCAGCACGAGAGGGAAGCGCTGCAGCCGGCCGATCGGCGCGGTGCAGGGCGCCCAGGCGCCGCCGGCGATACTGAAGGCTTGGCCGCGCCCGGTGTGGTCACGCGCCAGGTCGCCCTGCGCTTCGTTGAGCGGGTAATAGGCGCTCAGCCCCGGCTCTGCGCCGCTGAGTGTGAGCACGCTGTTGGCTTCGATCTCCCGCTCGCCCAGCGCCACGTTCCAGATGCGCAGCTCGCACAGCTGCCCATGCCAGTTGGGGCGCTGGTTTGGGAAGCCGCCCAGCGCCGCCTGGCTGATGCTGCTCAGCGATTGCTGACGTGGGCCGCCATCTTTGGCCTTGGGATCGTTCTTCGCCCACAGCTTGCCGTCCACGTAGATGCGCATCTCGCCCGCGCTGCCATCCTTGACAAAAGCCCAGTGCGTCCAGCGCCCGCGGTAGAGGCTGGCGTCGGCGAGTTGGGCCAGAGTGTCAATGGCGCCGTTGGCCGGCTTCTGGCCCGCTTCCCAGACCACCTCGCCCTTCTCGTTGGGCAGTTGGATGCACAGGCGCCGGTTGCCGCCGCTGTCCAGCGCGCCCAGCAGGGCGTTGACTTTCGGCAGATCGCTGCCGCCCTTGGCCCAGAACTCAATCGTGACCTGGTTGCTCAGGTCGGCAAAGACGGTCGCGGGCAACGGCAGGGCTGGGCCGCGCCCATCCAGCGCCAGGGCGGCGCGGTAGCCATCGGGCAGCCACTCCTCGCCCTTGCCATCAGCGTCGTAGGCGGCGTCGTAATGGGTCTGTCGCAGATTGCCGCCGCCATCTTGATAGCTGAGGGTGACGCGGCCGGCGCAGCTTTCCATCGCATGCAGGCGGGTGGCAGACACAGCGAAGGGCAGCAGCGCGCCCTGCACCTGCAGGCCGCTTGGGTCTTTCTGATCGGGCAAGTCGGGCATGGACTGGGCAGTGCTGTTGGCTTTGGCGATCAACTCGAGATAGCTGGTCGTCAATTCGGCCATACGCTGGCGAACCGCGGCGAGCTGGCGGTTGATCTCATCCAATTCAGCCTGCCACTGCTGGCGCTGGCTGTCGCTGCTGCCAAGCGCCTGGTTCAGGCGGGCAAGTTCCGCCTGGGCGGCAGAGAGCTCGTAGTTCGCGCTGTTCAGGGCGTTTCTGGTCCGGTTGATCTCCGCTACGCTGTAATAGGCCAGTTGCGGCGCAATACGGTTCCCATACTGGCGGATCTGCAACCCGGAAATAACCTGGTCCGCGCCAACCGTCACCGGGTGTAGGTCAATGAAATCGTTCTGCTCGCTGCGGCGCGAGCGAAAGAAACCGGCATCCGCATCGTTCAGCACCCATTCGTCTCCCCCGCCCCAGGGATAGCTGCAGCGGATCTTGATGGCGCTGCGGTTCCCCTTCTTGTAGAACTGCACGCCGGTCACCACTTTGTCCTTGGGACACTTGACCGGCGCAGTGTCAATCCAGTCCTGGTGCTCGGCCGCATTGCCCGCATTGCCGTACAGATCCTCGTTCACCACCCATTCTTCACCGGAGCCGTCTGGATTGGCGCAGCGGATTTTGACGGCCAGCCGGGCGCTCAGATTGTAGAACTGCACGCCCGTCACCCGCTTCCCAGCGGGCGCGAGAATCTCCGCCGTATGGATGTGCCAGTCGATGTGGGTGGCATCGTTGCCCTCGCCCCACAGGTCGGTCTTCACTTCGCCCTCAGGGGGCGCGGCTATCGCTGCATCGTATTCACGCTGGCGGGCGTCGCGCGCCCAGGTCAGCGACTGCACAAGGTTTTGATAGTCGTTGCGGCGTCGTTCGGTCTCGTTGCGATTGGCGATGTCGCCCAGCAGCCGCTCCAGCTCCTTCTGGCGGGTGACGAGCGGCGCTTCTTCTCTTTCCTTGCTGTCGAGTTCGCGCAGCAGCTCGGCGGGTTGGGCAGGGTTGGTCAACGAGCTTGCCAGCGCAGGCAGTTTGGCCGGTTCGACGAGCGCGCGCTTCGTCACCGTGTCGGAAACCAACTTAAGCGCATGTCGGCGCACCTCCAGCGTGCTCCAGTCGCCTGTCACGCTCGCCACCTCGAAGCAGCGCAGCAGACGCACGCCTTCGGGGACGATGAAGCGGCAGGCGGCGCGCTGCCAGCCGTCGCCGACATCCTCGAACAGGAACTTCTCCTGCATGGGCGCGAAGCTCAGCTTCTGCGCTGCGCTGCGGCTCAGCCGTCCCCACAGCGACGGCGCGAAGATGACGCCCTTCTTGCCATCCGCATTCATGGGATCAACCGGCTTGTCGGTGCGGAACTCGAAGCTCTCGATGTAGATCGCGCCCTCGCGCACGGCGAAGAGATCGTCGTTGCTAAACTTGACCGCGTCGGTCTTGCCGTCGCGCAGGGTGCGGCCCAGGGTGACGCCGCCAGCATAAGGCGCGCCCTGCACCACGCCGTGATTGGCGTTGACCGAAAAGTCGAAAACGCGCTGGCTGCCATCCTCCTCCAGGGCGATGCCGCCCAACCGCCAGTAACCCGCCAGCCCGACCTCGCGGCCGGTCAACTGCAGGTGCATGGCGTCGGCAATTTCCTTGTCGCTCCGCCCGATGGTCCAAAGCCGCGCATCCGCCAACTGCCCTTGCAGCAGGTCGGCCGGCTGCACCTTGCCCGCTTTGATCTGCGGCGCGGCAGCCAGGCTGAGGGCGCTGACGCTGAGGCTGAAACTGGGTTTGCGCTGATTGCCCTTGCCTTGCAGCGCATCCAACGCGGCCTGCATCTCTACGGCCAGCGCCCGCCCTACGGCTTCCAGCCGCCACTGCTGCCAGTGGGCGTTGACCATATCCGCCGGCCAGGGGTTGCCCACAAGGAAGCCGCCGAGATAACCGTCTAGCACCTTGCCGTCGGTCTTGGTGTGGAAGGTGTAGAAATTGTTGGCGTTGGCCTCCAACGTCCACTTCTGGCTGTCGGCGCTGCGCCATTCTGTCTGCTGGACAGGACGATCGGCCATCACATATTCCAGCACCCGGTTGGTCGCCTTGTTGCGAATGGCAAAAGAACCATCGCCCTGCGGCTCCAAACGCCAGAGCTGCTCGGCGCGGTGATCAACCTGGTCCCGGCTCAAACTGGTCTCCAACCCGGCGGTCACGACTTTTTCATCGGCGCGCAGCACCATGCGGAACCAGTAGTTGGCGGGGTGCTTTGGGTTGGCGGCATAGGCAGCCTGCAGCTCGGCGGCTTCTTTCTCCAGCTGTTTCACCAGCGCATCTTGACCGCTCCTGGCTTTGCGGTTCAGCTCCTCGACTGTGACCGTGGCCGTAACCGCGCCGTTTTCCAGCAGATGCAGTTCCTTGCCGTCGAAGGTGCACGCCACATGCACCCATTCGCGCAGCGGCGCCGGCGCCGCGGATTCGATCCGCAGCGCGCTGGTCCGCCCCAGCACTGGGCGGGTGATGGCCACGGTGAACTTGCCGCTGCGCAGCGCCAAGGTCGCGGTGGCTGCGGCCTGGCTTGCCACTGTGCCCGGTTTGCTCTCCACCTGGGTGGCCAGCACCGTCTGATCGGCGTCGCTGTTCAGTTTGACCCAGGCCTCCACCGTGAAGCCGGCGCTGAGGTTGATCGGCTGCGAAAAAGGCGCGCTGATCCAATCGCGCTTGCCGTCCAGCGCCAGGCCGCGGCGCTTGCGCGACTCCAGCTTGATGTTGACCGCCTCACCGCCAGCCCAGGGTCGCTCGATCGTGAAACTGCCTTCGTCGTGCTGGAGCACCGGGTATTCGCCGCTGTAATCGCCATCGCCCATGATCTGCACCAGGTCGCCGGCCGCCAGACCGTGGTTGACCGCGTGAACTCTGAGCTTGCCGTCGTCGGCTTTTTCATACCCTGTCAGCATACCGTCGAAGATCAGCCCACTCTCTTCTTCCTCCACCTTCTCCCAGTCGCCCAGCTCGCCATACTTGAAGGGCGCTTCGATGATAAAACTGCCGTCGGCGGCCTTTACCACCTGGTAGAGACCGTTATAGCTCGTGGTGTTGCTCAGCTTGACCGTGTCGCCGCTCTTGAGCCGGCTCACCGCTTGCTTGTCATCCGCGCTCACCTGCACGCGCACCCGGTCGGCGCTGTCGTCGTCGTCGGAGCGGCGCATGCCGGTGATCACACCAGCCGGCGCGGCCGTGCTGTCGCCCACGGCGCGAATGTTGTCGAGCAGGTTGAGCGGCAGCAAGATCTCGCGCTCCTGGCTGCGCAGCAGCTGGTCCTTACTGTCGGCGGCAATCTGCGCCAGGCGGCCGTCCGCGCCAATCGCAAAGCTGAGGGTCGCCGTGCCCGCGGCCGTGGGCACAGCCAGCAGCACCTTGCTGGCGTCGCGCATCAGCTGCGGCCCATTCTGGGTCTGCTGCTCCCGCTGCACGTCATAGGTGATAGCCGCCAGCCCGTTGGAGGCGGCTAACGGCGCGCCAGCGCTGTCCTGCAGCTCCAGCTGGCGGTGGATGAGGCCGGGGATGCTTTCATACTGCACCTGGTCGGTGATGGGGTCTATCGTGCGAAACCAATAGTCTTGCAGGTCGAAGAGCTGGTCGCTGCCCGCGCGCAGCGTCACCAGATCAACCTTGCCGCTGCTGCGGTTGTGGGCGAAGATGTGCCAGCGGTAATTCTCTTGTTCATTGGTCGGGGTGACAACCACGCCGAACCAGCCGTTCTGCAGTTGGCTGAGCAGCTCGGGGCAAAGCTCCGTCGTCGGCTCGGTGAAAGGCCGATTCTGCATGTCGCGGAAGTCCAGCGAATCGAGCGATTCCATCTGGCCGCCGCTGTTGATCTTCATGGCTTTGAGCGGGGCGTACCGTTGGCGGCTGCGTTTGAAGCGCACTTCCAGCTTGGGGGTCAGCGTATTGGTCATACCGTCCAGCACGAAACGATCCACCAGCAGCGTGCTGCGCGTGGATTGGCGGAAGAGATAGAGATGGCCGTCGTGCGAGACAAGCTGCGCCGGCGCGTCGGCGGTCAACGCGGCGCTGTCGTAGATCGAGCGCAGCAGGTATTGGCCCTGTTTGTCGGTCAATTCGGCCTGCTCCTTGGCCGCAACCGACGCGTCGCCCACGCGATCATTGGGCAATTCCAGCGGCTTGAACGCCTCCCAGCCGCTGCCGTTGAGGTTCTGCAGCGCGCTGTCTTCGAAGCCGTCCTGCTTGACGGTATAGTAGAGCGCGGCAGCGCCATTTTCAACCACTGTGGCCACAATCAACACTTTGCCCTCGTGCGTGACGGTGTTGATATGCCTGGTCCTTGACTGTGTGAGTAGCATTCGTCCTGCCTTGTATTGAATCGGAATCGGTGAAGACGGGGGTCTAGAAAGAGGTACTATGCCAACAACGACCTGCCGCGTGCGTAACCTGTATTCCGGTTCATCTGGCTGTCTACGAAGGGCGAAGGACGCCAGTTCACATAGACATAACCACGTTTAGCGATTCTTAGGCTACATGGCCTACGCGAGATGGCGTTCCCTGCCAGGGCTTGATCTTCGCCAGCGTTTCCGACAGCGTATTCTCAGCCACCTCCGTGTCATAGGCCGCCTGCGCTCGAAGCCAGTAGCCATTAGACAGACCAAAGAAGCGGCACAGTCGCAGATCGGTATCCGCTGTAATGGCGCGCTTACCCGCCACAATGTCACTGATCCGCTGAGCAGGTACACCGATCTCCTTTGCCAAGCGATACTGCGAGATGCCCATTGGCTCCAGGAACTCCTCGCGCAGCAGCTCGCCAGGTGTTATGGGATTAAGTTGCTGCATGGTTTCACTCCTTACGTGTGTATCCAGAACCTTGCGCTTGGCCCTGTTTCCGAAGTGAAAGCAAGGCTCTTCGGACAGGTTTCTAGTGGTAGTCCACAATCTCGACGTCTTCCGCGCCCGCAATCGTCCAGCGGAAGCACAGGCGGAACTGATCGTTCACTCGGATGCTGTGTTGTCCAGCGCGGTCGCCTTTTAGCGCTTCGAGTCGGTTGCCCGGCGGAACGCGGAGGTCTTCAAGCCGTCCCGCGATCTGCAACTGTCGCAGCTTACGTCGCGCAACCGATTCGATGTTCACGAACCGTTGCACGCGCTGGCCATTCGCTAAAGACTCCGTGTCGCTGGACTTGAACGATACGATCATGGAAAGATAGTAACACCTTGCGTGATTAACGTGCGTAATTGGGCTATCAATTCGTCGGACCATGTAAAACGCCAACCATGCGAATTGATGCTCCATAGTAACTATTCAGGCGGCGCGCCGTGGCAAGCGAGCGATTGAAATCGCGCCTGATGGGCGTTCCGCCAGGCGTCCACCTGAGTGGACGTGGCGCCGGTCGGCTCCGGCCGACCTGGCGGCGGCACGCCCTTGCGGCCCGAATTCATTCGGCGGCTGCAGTCGGCGCAGGATGCCTGAATAGTTACGCTCCATAAACAAAGGGCGCCTGCTGCTGCAAGCGCCCTTTGTGAGTTACTGATTGTTGTTGTTCGAATCTCGGAAATGAGCCGCCGAGGTGTGCGTTGCGCTGCGTTTTTGTACGATACGCAGCCGCATGATGGAGCGCCGCAGCGCAGCTTCCATCATTTCGCGACGTTCGGCCCCCTTCGGATGGCTCGTCAACCACTCTTCGGCGCGCTGGCGAGCTTCTTCAGCCCGTGCGGCGTCAATGTTCTCCGCGGATTCGCCCGAACGCGCCAGCAGCACCACCTTGTCCGGCCGCACTTCGATGAAACCTTCAGCCACAGAGAAGAAGCGGTCTGGACTGCCAGCCTTTTTGATCACCACCTCGCCAGGCTGAATGAGCGCCATCAACGGCGCATGTTTGGGCAGAATGCCCAGCACGCCGTCGGCGCCCGGCGCGATCACCATATCTACGTCGTCGCTGAAGACACGACCAGACTGCGCCACAAACTCAAAGCGAATCGGCATAATGGCCTCCGCTCAACCGCCGCCCAGGGTCTGCGCCTTGGCCACCATCTGCTCGATGGTGCCCACCATGTAGAACGCCTGCTCCGGCAGCGTATCATACTTGCCTTCGAGGATCTCTTTGAAACCCCGCACGGTCTCTTCGATCTTGACATACGCGCCCGGCTGACCGGTAAACTGCTCAGCGACGTGCATGGGCTGCGTCAGGAACCGCTGGATGCGGCGCGCACGCGCCACGACCAACTTGTCATCTTCGCTCAATTCCTCGACGCCGAGGATGGCAATGATGTCTTGCAGATCGCGGTAGCGCTGCAAGGTGCGCTGCACGCCGCGGGTGACGTCGTAATGCTCCTTGCCCACAATCAGCGGGTCCAGAATACGGCTGGTCGAGGCCAGCGGATCCACGGCCGGGTAAAGACCCTGCGAGGCCAGGGCGCGTTCCAACGAGATGGTCGCATCCAGGTGCGCAAACGTAGTGGCCGGGGCCGGATCGGTGTAGTCGTCGGCCGGCACGTAGATGGCCTGCATCGAGGTGATGGATCCGGTCTTGGTGGATGTGATGCGCTCTTGCAGTTCGCCCATTTCGGTGCCCAAGGTGGGCTGATAACCCACGGCGCTGGGCATGCGGCCAAGCAGGGCGGACACTTCAGAGCCTGCTTGCACAAAGCGGAAGATGTTGTCAATGAACAAGAGCACGTCGCGGCCCTCGTCACGGAAGTACTCCGCCATCGTCACGCCGGTCAAGCCCACGCGCAAGCGCGCGCCGGGCGGCTCGTTCATCTGCCCGAAGACCATGACGGTCTGCGGCAGCACGCCCGAATCCTTCATTTCGTGATAGAGGTCATTGCCCTCGCGTGAGCGCTCGCCCACGCCAGCAAACACCGAGTAGCCGCTGTGGAACTTGGCGATATTATGAATCAGTTCCTGGATGATGACCGTCTTGCCCACGCCCGCGCCGCCGAAGATGCCGGTCTTACCACCCTTGGTGAAGGGCGCGATGAGATCAATGACCTTCATGCCGGTCTCGAAGACCTGGGTCTGCGTAGACTGCTCGACGAACAGCGGAGCCAGGCGATGAATGGGGTAGTAGGTGGCGGCCTTGACATCGCCCTTGAGGTCAATCGGCTGACCGAGAACGTTGAAGATGCGGCCCAGGGTGTCGGGGCCAACCGGCACACTGATGGGAGCGCCTGTGTTGCGCACAGGGATGCCGCGCTGCAAGCCGTCGGTGCTCGACATGGCAACAGCGCGCACACGGCCCTCGCCCAAGTGCTGCTGCACTTCACAAACCAGGACCGGCCCGCTGCCCATCGGAATTTCGATCGCGTCGTAAATTTGAGGCAGTTGATCAGGCGGGAATTCGACGTCTACCACCGGCCCGACTACCGCGAGGATTCTACCTTCGACTCGCGTTCCGTTATTTCCCATGAATCATTATCCTCCGGTTACGGCATCAGGATCATAGTTGATCTAGCTGCTCGCCTGCGCCAAGGCAGAGGCGCCGCCCACAATGTCCATCAGTTCTTTGGTAATCTTTTCCTGGCGCGCCTTGTTAGCGCTCAGGGTTAGTTCGCCGATCAGGTCGTTGGCTGCATCGGTCGCGTTGCGCATGGCCACCATGCGTGCAGAATGTTCACTGGCGATGGCCTCATACAGCCCTTGCAGAATCTGCACTTCGGTGAAGCTTTCCAGCACCTGCGTCAGGACCGACTGCGCATCCGGTTCGAAGATGTAGTCCTTCGTAATCGTAATGGTCGGCTCTTGCGGCTCGATGGGAAGGAGCTTTCTGATGACCGGCTTCTGCACCACGGCATTGACAAAGTCCATGAAGCCGATGTAGACCGCATCCACGGCCTGGCTGACAAAGTCGTCAATCACCACGCGTGCAATGGGAGCGACCGTTGCTTCGTCCACGCCAACCTTCTGAATGCTGAGAGCCTGGCTGGTCGGCCGATCACCCACACTGCTGAACTCTGCCTTACTCGGTGGGCCGTAACGGCGCATGAAGTCACGCCCCTTACGTCCCACGGTGACCAGCGACACCGCCTTGCCTTCTTTCTCCCACTCCCGAATTTTGCGCGAGGCCTCGCGCAGCATGTTGGCATTGAGGCCGCCTGCCAGGCCGCGGTCGGAAGTGATGAGCAGGAGGAGGACATTCTTTTCTGGTCGCTCCTGCAGCAGGGCCTGTTGATCGGCGCCGCTGCGGCGGATGCGCGCCAGGAACGAGAGCATCTCCCAGGCTTTCTCGGCATAGGGCCGCGTCGCCAGCACTTGGGCTTGCGCACGGCGCATCTTCGACGCGCTGACAGCTTCCATCGCCTTCGTCACCTGGGCGATGTTCTTAACGCTCTTGATGCGTCGTCTGATTTCACGGTCATTGGCCACGATTTATCTCTCCTGCAAAGATGAGAAGCGAAGGGCGAAGGCCAGCGTCTGGCCTCAGATCGGTCGTCCTTCGTCGCTTATGCCGTGAACGTGGCATTGAAGTCGCTAATTGCCAACTTCAGGCCATCGGCCGTCGTCGCGTCCAGATCTTTGCTGCGCAGGATGGTATTGCCGATGTCTGCGTGCTGTTCGTCCATGAACTTCACAAACTCATCTTCCCAACGACGCAGCGCGCTGACTGGCACCTTGTCCAGGAAGCCGTTGGTGGCGGCAAAGATAGTCATCACCTGGTGATCGAGCGCTACCGGCAGGTACTGCGGCTGCTTGAGCACTTCAGTCAGGCGTTGGCCGCGATCGAGCTGGGCCTGCGTGGATTTGTCCAGGTCAGAGCCGAACTGGGCAAAGGCCGCCAATTCACGGAACTGGGTCAGTTCGAGCTTCAGGCGGCCGGCTACCTTTTTCATAGACTTGGTCTGCGCAGAGCCGCCCACACGGGATACCGAGATGCCGACGTTCAAAGCCGGGCGAATACCCGCATAGAACAGGTCGGATTCCAGGAAAATCTGGCCGTCCGTGATCGAGATGACGTTGGTTGGAATGTAGGCCGATACGTCGCCCGCTTGCGTCTCGATAATGGGCAGGGCCGTCAATGAGCCGCCGCCATAATCGGTGTTGAGGCGCGCTGCCCGTTCCAGTAAGCGCGAGTGCAGGTAAAAAACATCGCCGGGATAGGCTTCACGGCCAGGCGGGCGGCGCATGAGCAGCGAGACCTGGCGATAGGCCTGGGCGTGCTTGCTCAAGTCGTCGTAGACGATCAACGCGTCCTTGCCTTGTTCCATGAACTCCTCGCCGATGGCGCAGCCGGCGTAGGGCGCAATGTACTGCAAGGCAGCCGGGTCGGAAGCGGTCGCCGCAACCACGATGGTGTGATCCATCGCGCCGTACTGTTCCAGGGTAGCCACCAACTGCACCACTTGGGCGCGTTTTTGACCGATGGCCACGTAAATGCAAATCAGGTCCTTGCCCTTTTGATTGATGATCGTATCAATCGCAATGGCCGTCTTGCCGGTCTGGCGGTCGCCGATGATCAGCTCGCGCTGGCCGCGACCGATGGGAATCAAGGCGTCAATGGCCTTGATTCCGGTTTGCACCGGCGTATCCACCGACTGACGGGCGATGACGTTGGGCGCGATGCGCTCCACCGGGCGCGTGCCGCTGGCGTTGATCGGGCCTTTGCCGTCCAGCGGCTCCCCCAACGCGTTGACCACGCGGCCGATCAGGGCGTCGCCCACCGGGACCGACACGATGCGACCGGTGGAACGGACCAGGTCGCCTTCTTCGATTTCGGTGTACTCACCCAGGATGATGACACCGACGCTGTCCTCTTCCAGGTTGAAGACGATGCCCATGATGCCGTTGGCGAATTCGACCAACTCGCTGGCCAAGGCGTTCGTCAGGCCCTTGATGCGGGCGATGCCATCGCCTACTTGGGTAACGGTGCCCACATCCACCATGCGCGCCGGCGCTTCAAACGCTAGAATTTGCTTCTTGATGAGATCCGCGATGCTCTCAGTTTGAGAGGCAGTCATTACCGCCATCTAGTTTCTCCTCATGCCTCTTGGTCACGTTGACGGACGCACAGAAAGGTCGGTGCTCGTGCGTGCACTAACGCACCGCGGCGGCCAGTTGTTCACGCATGCGACTCAGGCGGCTGGCGACGCTGGTATCAATCAGCTTGTCGCCCACGCGCACAATCATGCCGCCCAACAGCGCCGGGTCCTCGGTGTAGTGGAACTCAAGGCCGGCCCCAAACTGCGCGCTGAGCTTTTCCTGCAAGGCTTGGCGGTCGCTCTCGGCCAGCGGTTGGGCGCTTGTCACCGTAACCGTTTGGGCGCCTGCCGCCGTGCGCTGCAGGATGGCGTTTAGTTCTGCCACCACCTCGCGCAGCTTATTCAAGTCGCCATGTGACAACAGGACTTGCAGCAAGTCAGCTTCCAACTTGCCGAAGTCGGTTGGCAAGAGACTGGTCAGCGCTGCGTTGCGGCCGGCAAACTCCTGTGCCTGGTCGCTCAGCCGGCGCAGCAAACCATCCTTCTCCAGCCGGTCAGCCAGAGCCGTCAGGTGCTGTGACCAGTGTTCCACAGCGGCGGCCAGAAAGCCGCTCGCATAGTCGCGTGCGCTGGTTTCGGCTTTCACTGTAGTTTACTCGCTAAGAACTCATTGACCATGCGTTTCTGTTCGATCGGGTTCGTCAGTTCATGGCCCAGGATGCGCTCCGCGGCCAAGACGGCCAGATCGGCCACCTGGCGCTGCATGTCACGCAGCATTTGCGCGCGCTCCGCGGATGCGTCTGCACGCGCTTTCGTCTTGATCTCCTCAGCCTCTGCTTGCGCCGTTGCCAGGATGCTCTCACGCACCTTTTCGCTGTCGCTGGCCACGGCCGCGATGCGCGATTGCGCGGCGCGGCGTTCCTCGTCCAGCTTCTTCATCAACTCCGCCCGCTCGGTTTCCGCGGCTTGGCGCGCCCGGTCGGCGGCCTTCATCCCGTCCTCGATGCGCTGACGACGTGCATCAAGCATGTTCATCACGGGCTTCAGCAAGAAGCGCCGCAGCAAGAAGAACAGGATCAGGAAGTTGATGATTTGCGCAAGCAGGAAGGCGCCGTTAATTCCAAGTTGTCCAAAGATATCCAAGCTGGCACCCCCTCAAGCCTCTACATAGGCCTTGTAATGCAAAAATTCGATCTGGATCTCTCGATGGAGCCATTACTTGAAGGTCGCGAGACCCGGCGCGCCCACGAAGACCAACAACAGGGCAACCACCAGCGCGTAAATGGCGATTGCTTCGGCGAACACGATGCCAAGAATCATGTTCGTGCGGATTTCACCGGCCGCTTCAGGGTTGCGACCCATAGCCTGCAGCGCGCCCATGACAAGCAAACCGACGCCGATGCCGGGGCCAATAGCGCCCAAGCCAATCGCGAGACCCGCAGCCAGAACTGCATTCATAGTTTTCGATCCTCCTCAATGATTCTGTTTGGTGTTGTTTCGAACCAGTTCGCTCAGCGTCACGCCCAAAGCGTGACATTCACAAAATCAACGTTTGACCAGCCAGCCTGCTTCGCAATGCGCCTGCCTGCGGATCAAACCAGGCAAGACGGTTCAATGCGCGGTCACGGGTGCTTCGGCCGCATGACCATGATCCTCGTGTCCTTCGTGGCTGACCACAGCCGACGAGAGGAAAATCAGGGTTAGAATGGCAAAGACGAAGGCCTGCATGAAGCCGACAAACAGCTCCAATCCGTAGAACGGCAGGGGGATGAAGTACGGAATCAGGAATGGCATGACAAACAGCAGAACCTGCCCGGCGAAGACATTGCCAAAAAGACGGAAGGAGAAAGAGATGATCTTCGCAAACTCGGAGATGAGTTCCAGAATTCCGACGAAGGCGTCCACCGGTTTCATGCCGGTGATCGTCGGCAAGAAGAACTTACGCCAGTACTTCATTCCGAGCACGCGCATGCCTTCAGCCTGCGTCAAAATGACGGAGATCAGCGCCAGCGCCAGCGGCACATTGAGGTCGGTGGCCGCGGCCCGGAACAGGGGCTTCAGGACATAAGCGCCGTACTTGCTCTCATGGCTCTCGGTCTTGGCTGCAGCTTCACCGCCGGCCTCGGTCTTGTGCTCGGCCAGGATTTCCTGCACTTCCGCGTCGGTCAGGTTGACCTGGTCTTTCACCAGGGTGCGGATACCCAGGAATGAGCCGAGCTTATAACCGGTGCGCACGGTGCCGTTGGTGTGCGCCGTGGCGACCTCGACTGGCTCGATCACGCCGATGCTGTCAAACCCAGGAATCAGCTCCCACCAGTTCGCCACCATGAGGAACATCATAATCGTCATGAAGACGGGGAACCAGCGCTTGGCGTTGATCTTGCCCGCAATGTCTTCGGTCATACGGTAGAAAATCTCCAAGAACCATTCGATCAGGTTCTGAAGACCGCTGGGAATTTCTTTGAGATTGCGACCAACCGCGAAGGCAATCGCCAACAGCGTGATATCAGCGATCAAGGTGGTGATCAGGGTGTTCGTAACCGGGAAACCAGCCACGGAAAACAGCTCTTCGGCTGGCAGTAGAATGGTTGGCAAGGGCACCGGTATGAGGACGGCGCCGCCCAACATCACAGCGAGGACGACAACGATCATGAGAAGGTTGCGTGGTTTGAACAGATTGCGCACTCTGCTACATCCTCCTTCTTGTGGAGGTGCGAAGCTCTCTGCGTATGCCTCGCGCCTCGGATTCCCTACTTCTTTTCCTGGTTATCTTCGGTATCGGGTGCAATGGCCCGGTACACGCTTCCCAAGCGGTGAACGAGGAAGAATGTAGCAGCAGCGGCGCCAGTGCCCATACCAATGAGAAGCCCCCACGGCGCGGCGCTCGTTCTTGTGTCAAACCATAAGCCAACGCCCAAGGGAACGAATAAAAAGAGCGGGACGACAAGCATTAACATCAACGCTTCACGATGCCACGGATGCTGGGTCACGATGCTTTTTCCTGAGTCAACACCCGTCTCAATGTCGCCGCGACTCCCAAACGAAAGGTCGAACCGAAATCTGACTCTCAGCGACCATGTTGGGATTATAACATATTGTACCAAGCGGCGCAAATGAGGAACAGACCAGACAAAAGACCAGTATTCTTACAGTCTCTGGTCGTAATGTATTGACATCGTAAATACATTGAGCTATACTAATGCTCATGAACACTCGTTACCAGCTTCACGGCATTACTTATGAATGGGACATCGCCAAAGCAGTTGCTAATCTGCATAAGCACCGTATTTTGTTTGAATCAGCATGCGAGGTCTTTCATGATCCGTTTGTTTGTGTCGTGGAGGCGGACGAGGCGGAAGAAGAGTCAAGGGACGCAGCGATTGGTATGACTCAGAACTGGCGATTACTGTATGTCGTGTATACCATGCGCAGTGATACGATACGCATTGTCTCTGCCCGCATGGCTGTCAAGTCAGAAAGAAGGATCTATGAACATCAATGATCTAAAGAACCGCTTGCGCCGGGACCGTCCGATGAAGACGATTACGGTTCGCATACCAGAGGATGTATTGGAAGACCTGAAACGAATGGCGCCACGTCTAGGCTTCTCCGGTTATCAACCGTTGATGCGTGCCTATATTGGGCAGGGTCTGCGCGCCGACCTGGCTCGCTTTGAAGAAGACGCATCGGAGATGTCGCGTGTGCTCGACGGCCTGCGCCGTCACGGGGTTGACGACGAGGTGATCGCCTCGGTGGTGGCGGAGGCAAAGGACGCCACACGTTACGTTGCGACTGCCGCACCGCCATCGGCTTGAACCCATGCCAATGCCTGCACCCCGACAGTCAGTGTTTGCCGCAGAACTGATGTCGCTTCAAGTCCCTGTGCGCCTGCCCTGCAGCCAGAGCAGGCCGCCCGGCAGGCTGGAAAGGATGATCAGCGCCTGCATCAGCAGCGACACGGCGAGCGCGTGATCGTGCGCCACACCCACCAGGCCATAGAAACCGACGTATGCATTCTGGTTGACGCCGAGGCCGCCTACGGAGATGGGAATCAGCAGCACAAGCCCAACGAGCGGGTTGAAGAGGGCAATAGCCAGGAACGAAATGCCGCCGCCCAGCGCCTGGGACAGCAGGAAATTGACTACATTGGTGAACATGAGGCCGGTGACGCCAATGGCATAAGCCGCCAAGAGGGTCTTGTAGCGAAAGCGGTAAGCCCCAAACGCGTCGGCCAGGCGGCCGTAGACGGGAGCCAGGGGGCGCAAGAGGGACCAGTCGAACAGGCGGGCCAGGCGCACACGTGCGCGCCGGCTGAAGAGCACCACAAAAGCAAAGACGAGAGCCGTCAACGCCACGACAGCCACGGCGCCCACGACTTTCAAATCGGGGATGTGCGTGGTGTAGATGGCGATGAGCGCGGCTACCACGGCGGAAGAGACGAAGGCCATCAACCCCATCAAGCGATCCACGATGACCGAAGCGGCCGCGTCGAGTTTGCGCTCCGTGTACGCGCTGAGGCCATAGCCGCGCATGACATCACCGCCGATGTTGGCGGGCAAGATGTTATTGAAGAAAACGCCAATGAAGGTGTAGCGCAGCAGCGCGCCAAAGGGCACCCCGGGCACTTGGGCGCGCAGCAAAACGGCCCATTTGGCCGTATTCAGCACGATGGCGCCGAAATAGACGATCAGCGCCAGCAGGATGAGGGCCGCATTGGCGCCGGCCAGACGGGTGCGTAGGGCGGCCAAATCAACGCGGCTAAAGATGAACACGATAAGCGCCGCACTCACCAGCAGTTTGAGCAGCGCCGTTAGTTTGTCACGCACAACTTGCTCCAGTAGGCGAAGATTGGAGATCAGAGATCGGAGATCGGGCGCAAGACGCTGGTCTTTGCCCTCTGCCCTTACGGTGCAACATTCGTTGTGGTCGCCATCGGCGCCGTGTCCTGGGTGGTTGCACGCTGCCGCGCTTCTTCGCCCACATCGGCCTTTTGCGTCCAGGCCATGTCCCAGACGACGTGGCGATCTTGCTTGACTTTGAAATCGTACCAGCCCAGAAGTCGCGCATAGCCTTCCAGGAAGGCCATCACGAACAGGGTGTAGACCAGGCGAACGGCGCCCCAGATTTCCTTGAAGGCGATCTTAAGGACGCGGCCGTTCTGAATACTGGAGACCTGGTAACCGTATTTGTGCTGCAAATAGAGATGCCCGGCATGATTGCGCCGCCGCTGGCGCACAAAGTCGCTCACGGTGTCTGGGCCGGTATTGAAAACGACGGCATCCGGCGCGTAACGCACCTGCATCCCACGCTGGATCACCAACGCCTCCACAAACGCTTCGTCCATCGCCACGTCGGGCGGGATCTGGTCGAACACCTTGCGGAATGCGATCATTTCACCCAGGCGCGGAATCTCCAGGCACAGCTCATGCTCCATGCGTAAACGCAGGTGCGAGAAAAGGCCGACGATATGATCGGGCGTGTTGACCGGGATCTTGTGCGCGCCTGTCATGCCCACCTGCGGATCCGCAAACATGCGCACCATGTGCTCCACCGCGTCCTCGCGCGGCAATGTGTCGCCGCTTTCCAGGACGCAGATACCTTCGTGCGCTGCCTGCAGAAATAGATTGATCGCAGAGGTTTTGCCTTCACGCCGCGGCTGCACAATGAGCCGAATGCGCTCGTCTTCGGCCATCTTGTGTTCGACGATGGACACCGTGTCATCGGTGCAGCCGCTGGCGACGACGATGATCTCGCTGATCTCGACCTGGTGGAGGTGCTGTTGCATCAGCGCATTGAGGAGCGCACCGATGTTGGCGGCTTCATTGTGCGCTGTCACGCCCACGCTGCAGCGAATGCGGGCGACTGGATGTTCCACAAACTCGACTCCTGGTGGTTTCTGCGCCGCCGCCGACGGCCCTTCCGGCTGAGCCGCGGCCATCTTCGGGCGCAGGAGCATCATTATAAGACGCCAATGCCTGAAATGGCAAATGCCAACGACCTGAACAAGTTCAGACCGCCCGAAGCAACCGGACTCCCGAACTTGTTCGGCGCGCATTGACGGCTGCGCGGCCTTGAATCACTTCAGAGTGCTGGCGGCGCCTGCTGCGCCAGATAGCGCGCCAGCTCGGGCGCGCCGGTCTCCAACGGATAGCGGGTATCCGCCTTGACCATGCCTGCCTGCAGCGCGTCCTCCACATCCACGCCGCATTGATAGGCCAATTTGAAGAGAAAGACAAAAACGTCCGACAGCTCTTCGCGCAGCTCGATCTGCCATTGATCGGCTGACGTGGAAGGTTTGTAGCCTTCGCGGCGCAGAATCACGCGCGCCACCTCGCCCAACTCCTCCATTGAGTGCAGCAGCGTGTGGGTGGGCGCGACCTGATCCCAGCCGCGTGCATGATCCCAGTCCTGTAACCATTGTTGATAGGCCCGAATGTGCATAAGTGTCCTTGTTCTGCGCGCCTTTGACTTTTTGTCGCGCTGCGATTATAGTTTCTGCATGTCAAAATCTTTACGCCTACGGCTGCTCGTCGCCCTTCTGGCGGCTGTGGCGCTGCTCGTACTAACCGGATTAGCGTTGGGGGTGCCAGGCGTGGGCGCGCCCGGCGCGCTGACGCCCGCCGCGCCTGACTACGCCCTGGCGCCCGGCGCGGCGATGGTGGTGGATCGCGACAACTTCAACGGCGCGCCGCGCGAGATCCCAGGCATCGAACTCGGCAGCCATCTCGATGTCCTGTGGGCGGAGATCAACCCGGCTAACTGCGAGACCAATCCCACCGGCTGCACCGATTTCAGCGTGATCGAAGAACGGCTGCGTCTGCTGGGCCAGCAGCAGGTTACTACAGTAGACGGACAAGGCATCTCCCCGCGGCCGCTGTGGCTGAGCCTACCGCGCTTTTGGTCCCAGGGCAACGAATTGGACGGCATCCGCTATTGTAACAACAATGTGCCGCCTTGGCTAGGCGGCGCCAACGGCCTGGCGCCCAACTACGCCATCAGCGTCACGCGCACGGTCAATGGTCAGCCCCTCGTGCATACCGAGTACGTGCCGCGGCTCGACAGCCCGGCCCTGCAGGCCGCGTACACGACGCTCATCCAACGTCTGGGCGCGGCGTTCGACAACGATCCACGCATCGCCGGCCTATTCATCGCCGGTGGTTATGATAATGAAACCAACCTGGCCGCGCCCTGGTGCGGCATCACCCTAGAGATGATCGCCAACTGCGCCAACCCCGCGTCGCCGCAATGCCTGATTTCGGCTTACGCCGGCGGCGAGTACGATCAGTTCGTGCGCAACGCCATCAACGCGTTCCACCAGGCTTTCCCGCGCAAGCCGGTCTACCTGCTCTACGCGCCCGCGCCGGATGATTATCTGCGCTGCAACTGGGTCTACGGCGTGCCGGGCCAGTTCACCGGCATTGCCCAGTATACCAATCGCCATATCGGCCTGGGCTTCAACGGCATGCGCTATGACGTCCCGGGCTTCATTCGGCGGCCGCCGCCCGCGCCGCCGCCCGCCTCTGCGCGCTGCAGCGTGTTCCAACTGCTGCTCGACAACCGGGGCGTGCTGCCCATCAAGCTGGAGCCGTCGCAGAGTTGGTCGGGCGTGGCGCGCCACCAGATCGAATACTGGAGCTGGCTTTTTGGTTTGGGGCCTTTTTGGCCGGATTTCATTGACACGCAGCCGGAGTGGTTCTGCGCCAATACGGATGCGGATGGCAACTGCCGTTCACCCCTGGCCAGCGAGCTGCGCGTCTTCAATACGCAGTATGGTTTCCCTGCCGTTGTCTCAGCGCGCCAGGGCAGCCAGGGTGATTTTAGCGACTGGGTAGAGCGCCAGTTTGGCGACAGCCCAAGCCGCGCGCGCGATCTGTGGACTGCCTTTCATCGCACGGAGTTTCCGCACACAGGCAGCTTTTGTCAGGGCTACTGCGAAGGCTTCAACGACAACTTCAACCACTTCTTGGCTGTGGCCTACGGGCCGTACAGCGTGCGTTGCGGCGACAGCAGCCTGCCGTGCTATGACCCCAACCCGCTGCCGCAGGCCGCCACGAACATCTATTCCCGCTTTGCCGGCCGCCTGGATGGCCCATCGCTCTCTTTCAGCATCAGCAGCACCCTCAGCTATTACGGCCAGACGTTGAACAACGTGCACATTCGCGTGGCGTACGTCAACGACAGCGAGGCCGATTTCACCATCACCCTGCCCACCGAGTTCAGCAGCATCACCCTGCCGGTGGATCGCACCGCGGCCGGAAACTGGGCCTGGTTCGAGACCACGCGGCGCATCAAGCTGGCGAATGACCTCAACGGCGCGATCTTGCGCGTGGATTACAACGGCCCCGACCCGCGCCCCACCCTGCACATGGTTTGGATTGACGTCAACGACGCGCAGCCCTAAAGTCATGCGCCTGACCCGCGCTCGGCGCATGCCCACACGCCGTTGACTTCATATCCAGCCTCCGCCGGCGTTTTACGGGCGAATCGGAATGACTCTGCGCGGCGCTCCTGCACACGACCTGTGGTAAAATAAAGAGAGACGGTCGAGTGCGCGGGAACGGAGACTTTTCTGCTCATGCTTCGTTCATCCTGGTAAGAGGATTCGCTTCTGCGCTGACCGCGCTCGCCGTGCGCAACCAATTCGACTCAAAGACGAGGAACCCGTGCCGATCATCACCCTCCTGACCGATTTCGGCGACCAGGATGGCTACGTGGCCGCCATGAAAGGCGTGATTCTGAGCATCGCGCCTGACGTGACGCTGGTGGACATCACACATGCCATTGCGCCGCAGGCCATTCAGCAGGCGGCATACGTCCTGGCGCAAGCCGCTCCTTTCTTTCCCCCAGGCGCCATTCACGTGGCCGTCGTAGACCCCGGCGTGGGCAGCGCTCGCCGCCCGCTTGCCGTGCAAACCGCCAACGCCATCTTCATTGGCCCCGATAACGGCCTCTTCAGCGCCGTGCTGGACAGCGCGCCAGAAAGCATCTGCATCCATTTGGACCAGCCGCGCTTTTGGCGCGCCCAGCCGAGCCAAACCTTTCACGGCCGTGACATTTTCGCGCCGGTCGCAGCCTATCTGGCGCGCCAGGCGTCCCTGGCCGATCTCGGGACGCGCATCAGCGATCCCGTGCGTCTCATTCTGCCCACGGCGCAGCGTCAACCCAACGGCGCGTTGCGCGGCGCCATCATTCACGTAGACCACTTCGGCAACCTGATCAGCAACATTCCCAGCGCTTGGCTGGCCGTGGATGATTGGCGGGTCACCATCGGCCACACAACGTTGGAAGGCATCCGGCCCAATTTCGCCGCGGCGCCGATCGGCGCGCTGCTGGCCTACCGCGGCAGCGCGGGCACGCTGGAGATCGGCGAGCGCAATGGCCGCGCCAGTCAGGCGCTCGGCGTTGGCGTGGGGCAGCCCGTGGTTGCCGAGCCTTGCTGAATCTACCCAGGCCCCCCAAGGAACATGAGAGGAAAAGACTATGTCTCGCTTCAAGATTATCGGCAAACAACCGCTGCACGGCGTGGTCACGCCGTCCGGCAACAAAAACGCGGCGCTGCCCCTGCTGGCGGCTTCGCTCCTCACCGACCAACCCCTGACTCTGCGCAATGTTCCTGCCATCGGCGATGTCAAGACCATGGTGCAGCTCTTGCGCGGCCTCGGCGTGGATGCGACCTGGCCCGATGAGCACACCTTAACCTTGCACGCGTACGACCTGGGCCGGGGTAAGCTGGACAACGATCTCTTCCGCATCATCCGCGGCTCCGTCACGCTGGCAGGTTCCCTGCTGGCGCGCACCGGCCGCGCAGAGCTGCCTATGCCGGGCGGGGACAAGATTGGCCGCCGGCGCATTGACACCCACTTGCTGGCCCTCTCCGCGTTGGGCGCGCAGGTTGAGTATGGGCAGAATTTCACCCTGGCTGCACCCTACTTGACCGGCGCCGACATCCTGCTGGACGAAGCCAGCGTGACCGGCACCGAAAATGCGGTCATGGCAGCTGTCCTGGCGCGCGGCGTTTCGATCATTCGCAACGCGGCTTCCGAGCCGCACGTGCAAGACCTGTGCAACTGCCTGGTGCAGATGGGGGCGCAGATTCAAGGCATTGGCAGCAACACGCTAGTCATCGAAGGCGTACGTCGTCTGCACGGCGCGGAGTTCAGAATCTCGCCTGACACCACCGAGATTGGCTCGTACATTGGCCTGGGCGCGGTGACGCAGGGCGAAATACGGGTGCGTGAGGTGCCAGCCGACCAACTGCGTATGATTCGCCTGATTTTCGGCGACCGCTTGGGGGTGCGGATGCGCCAGGAGGAGACGCCGACCGGCTTTGATCTCATCGTCGAAGACCATCAAGACCTGGCGGTGCGCATGGATGTGGGCGGCGCCGTGCCGAAAATTGATGACGCACCCTGGCCTGCATTCCCAGCCGACCTGATGAGCATTGCCATCGTGGTGGCGACACAGGCGCGGGGCACCGTGTTGATCCATGAGAAGATGTTCGAAAGCCGGCTTTACTTCGTGGACAAGCTGATCAGCATGGGCGCGCAGATCATCCTGTGCGATCCGCACCGCTGCGTGGTCGTGGGGCCGGCCACGCTGCATGGGCAGGAGCTCAGTTCGCCAGATATTCGCGCCGGCATGGCGCTGCTGATTGCCGCGCTGGCGGCCGATGGCGAGAGCACCATTGCCAACAGCGGCCAAATTGATCGCGGCTACGAACGCGTGGAGGCAAAACTGCGCGGTCTGGGCGCTAATATCACGCGCCTGGAAGATTGAGGCAAGCGCTGTCAGGGGTTCCCCTTGCGCAGGCTGGCTGCACGGCGCAGCAGCGGGCAAGCCGACATCGCTCTCTGCGACATCAGCTCCTTTGCGGCCGGCCTGCGCAAGGTTGGGTGCTTTTT